>NZ_JBTKVD010000004.1:0-275839 GCF_054454555.1 Acinetobacter sp. ANC 4636
GATTGCACTGGGTCATCCACTCGGTGCTTCAGGCGCGCGTCTGGTGACTACAGCACTGAACCAGCTTGAACAGACTGGCGGCAAGTACGCGTTATGTTCAATGTGTATCGGTGTCGGTCAGGGTATTGCTTTGATTATTGAGCGAGTTTAAGTATGAGCCAGTTATATGCCAGCTTATTTTATCAGGATGATGTGACTGAAATTTTCAGTGATCGGTCTTTGATTTCTTACATGATTCAAGCTGAAGTGGCACTGGCAAAAGCTCAGGCTCAGGTTGGGGTAGTTCCTCAATCTGCGGCAGATTCGATTGAAGCAATTGCACAAAAAACAGCATTGGAACAGATCGATTTTGAGGTGTTGGCAACCGCAACAGGGCTTGCAGGCAATATCGCAATTCCTTTTGTAAAACAGTTGACTGCAATTGTGAAACAGCAAGACGAAGCTGCTTCACGTTTTGTGCACTGGGGTGCAACCAGTCAAGATATTTTAGATACTGCCTGTATTTTACAGTGCCGTGATGCGTTGCAGCATGTTGAACAGAGCGTGCAGAAAAACTACCAAACGGCATTGACGCAGGCACAAGTTTATCGTGATCAGGTGATGATTGGGCGGACATGGCTACAACAAGCTTTACCAATTACGCTGGGTCACAAGTTTGCTCGTTGGGCAAGTGCATTTAAACGTGATTTGGATCGGATTCAGGCAATGAAAGCCCGCGTACTGGCTGTTCAGCTCGGCGGTGCAGTGGGTTCATTGGCATCACTGCTTGATCAGGGATCCGCAGTTGTCGAAGCATTTGCCCAACAGCTCCAATTAGCGACACCAAGTTGCACATGGCATGGTGAGCGCGACCGTATCGTTGAGATCGCCAGTGTACTCGGCATGATTGTTGGTAACACAGGCAAAATGGCACGTGACTGGTCTCTGATGATGCAGACAGAAATTGCTGAAGTGTTTGAGCCAACAGCAAAAGGTCGCGGTGGTTCATCGACCATGCCGCACAAGCGTAACCCTGTTGCAGCAGCATCGGTACTTGCAGCTGCAAACCGTGTACCCGCATTAATGTCGAGCATTTATCAAAGCATGGTACAGGAACACGAGCGTAGTCTTGGCGCATGGCATGCCGAATGGTTGGCGTTGCCTGAGATTTTTCAGCTTTGCGCAGGTGCATTGTCACGTACCTTGGAAGTTTTACAAGGGATGGAAGTTAACCCGAGCAACATGCAACGCAATCTGGACTGTACTCAAGGTTTGATTATGGCTGAAGCAGTCATGATGGCATTGGCACCGAAAATGGGACGCCTCAATGCGCATCATGTGGTCGAAGCTGCATGTAAAACAGCAGTCTCTGAGCAAAAGCACTTAAAAGAAGTCATCGCTGAGCTTGATGACGTCAAAAATAATTTTTCTACAGCAGAAATTTCCACGATTTTTAAACCTGAATCTTATTTAGGCAATATTCAGGCACAAATTGACGCAGTTTTGCAGGAAGCACAGACAGGAGTGGCAAAGTGATGATCACGATTACCAATCGTCAAGGCAAACATTTATCGGTTTATGTGGAAGGTCTTGAGAATGCGCCTGCCATTGTTTTTTCCAACTCTTTGGGAACCGATCATGCCATGTGGCAGCCACAGGTTGCTGAACTGAAAAAACAGTTCAAAGTGATTACTTATGATACTCGTGGACATGGTCAAAGCGATGTAATCGCAGAGACAACTGTGCAAAACCTTGCAGAAGATGTAATTGATATTTTAGATGCGTTGGACATTGAAAAAGCACATTTTTGCGGTATTTCAATGGGCGGATTGACTGCACTGTATTTAGGTATTCACCATGCTGATCGTTTTAACAGCATTACAGTTGCCAACTCCGCAGCCAAAATTGGAACAGCAGAAGCGTGGCTAACACGTGCTGAAGCGGTTGAGCAAAATGGTTTGGCAGATTTGGTTGCATCGACGCATAGTCGTTGGTTTAGCAGTGAATTTGATTATCAGGAAAATACATTGGCACAGCAAACCATTCAAAGTTTAGCCAATACACCAGCACAAGGTTATGCCAATGCCTGCCGAGCTTTGGCACATGAAGATTTGCGTGAACAGATTGCCAATATTCAGATTCCAACCTTGTTGATCGCAGGTAAGTTTGACCCGATCACCACAGTCGCTGATGCTGAATTTATGCAGCAGCGCATTGCCCATAGCCAACTCAATATTTTGCCAGCATCGCATTTGTCAAATATTGAGCAACCTGAAGGATTTACTCAGGCTCTTCAGCGCTTTATTGAAGTGACTGCATAAAAGCCCACTGTTTTAAAAGGATTTTCGCCTAAGGAGGCAAATATGGCGTTTCAGGACACTGCTCGCCCAAATATGAGCATGGATGCACAGGCACTGATTAATGATTCACCATTAAGTGCTTATCAGTGGATGATTGCAGCCATTTGTTTTTTCATTGTTTTTTTAGACGGTATTGATACCGCAGCTATGGGCTTTATTGCGCCTGCACTGGCTCAGGACTGGGGGCTTGACCGTTCTCAGTTGGGCCCTGTGATGAGTGCTGCTCTTGGCGGCATGATCATCGGTGCATTGGTCTCGGGTCCAACGGCTGACCGTTTTGGTCGTAAGGTGGTGCTGTCATTTTCCATGCTGATTTTTGGTGGTTTTACCATTGGCTGTGCTTATGCCAATAACCTCGATACTTTGGTTATTTTGCGTTTCTTGACAGGAATCGGGTTGGGGGCAGCCATGCCAAATGCCACCACGCTGTTTTCTGAATATTGCCCGACACGTATTCGCTCTTTGCTCGTGACTTGTATGTTCTGTGGTTACAACCTCGGTATGGCGATTGGCGGATTCTTAAGTAGCTGGATGATTCCAAACTTCGGCTGGCACAGTTTATTCCTGTTTGGTGGCTGGAGCCCAATGATTCTGACTTTCTTCGTGGTTGGTTTCTTGCCAGAGTCTTATCGCTTCTTGATTGTTCGTGGTGGCAATAACGAAAAAGTTCGCAAGATCTTGAGCCGTATTGCACCGACTCAAGTTCAGAATGTGACTGAGTTTCATGTTCCTGAAGAAAAAAGTGCAGTACAGCAAAAGCAAAATGTGTTTTCGATGCTCTTTTCGCCAACGTACATCAAAGGCACGTTATTGCTTTGGTTCACCTATTTCATGGGTTTGGTCATGATTTACCTGCTCACGAGCTGGTTACCAACCTTGATGCGTGAAACTGGCGCGAGCATGGAACGTGCAGCCTTTATCGGCGGTCTGTTCCAGTTCGGTGGTGTTCTTAGTGCGCTATTTATTGGCTGGGCTATGGATCGCTTTAACCCGAACCGCATTATTGCAGGCTTTTATTTGGCAGCAGGTGTTTTTGCCTTCACCGTGGGTCAAAGCTTGAGTAGTCCGATTTTGCTTGCCGTCCTAGTGCTTTGTGCAGGTGTTGCAATCAATGGTGCACAGTCTTCTATGCCAGCACTCAGTGCACGTTTTTACCCAACCCAATGCCGTGCAACAGGTGTGGCGTGGATGTCAGGGATCGGGCGTTTTGGTGCGGTGTTTGGAGCGTGGATTGGTGCAGTACTTCTCGGTCAACACTGGTCATTTACCGCAATTCTGAGCATGTTGCTGATTCCAGCGACCGCTGCCGCAGTCTCTATTTTTGTCAAATCACTGGTTGCACATACTGATGCAACCTAATGAGGGTTTTCTTATGAATGATGATGAACGCTACAAACAAGGTATTCAAGTTCGCACGGAAGTTTTAGGCGAAAAGCACGTCAACCGTTCGATTGAAAACCTGAATGAGTTCAATAGCGACTTTCAGAATTTTATTAGCCGTTTTGCTTGGGGTGAAGTGTGGTCTCGCCCTGGCATGCCACGCCATACCCGTAGTCTGGTGACTATAGCGGTGTTGTTGGCACTGGGTCGTGAAGCAGAGTTACGTATGCATATTCGTGCGTGCTTTAACAATGGTGTCACTCAAGACGACCTCAAAGAATTATTTCTTCATTGTTCATTGTATGCAGGTTTGCCAGCAGCAAATGCCGCGATGCATATGGCAGAAGAAGTATTTAAAGAGCTAGGAATTTCACCTGGCCAGCAAGCGTAATGGATGCAATTTTTTTAAAATTTAAAGGAGAAATATGATGTCTCAGATTATTTGGGGTGCCTACGCACAGCGTAATACAGATCATCATCCGCCAGCACATACACCAGGCTATAAAACCAGTGTGTTACGTTCGCCAAGCAATGCATTGATTTCAATTGCGGAAACACTCACTGAGGTGACAGCACCACATTTTAGTCCAAATCAGTTTGGCCCTAAAGATAACGACTTAATCTTAAATTATGCAAAAGATGGTTTGCCAATTGGTGAACGAGTGATTGTGCATGGTTATGTACGTGATCAGTTTGGTCGTCCTGTAAAAAATGCACTACTTGAAGTTTGGCAAGCCAACGCTTCAGGTCGTTATCGCCATCCAAATGACCAGTTTATTGGTGCGATTGATCCTAACTTCGGTGGTTGTGGTCGTATGTTGACCGATGAAAACGGCTACTTTGTTTTCCGTACCATCAAGCCAGGTCCATATCCGTGGCGTAACCGTATCAATGAATGGCGTCCTGCGCATATTCACTTCTCTTTAATTGCAGATGGTTGGGCACAGCGCTTGATTTCACAGCTTTATTTTGAAGGCGATACATTAATTGATTCTTGTCCAATTATTAAAACTATTCCTTTAGAAGAACAACGTCGTGCCCTGATTGCTTTGGAAGATAAGAGCAATTTCATTGAAGCAGATAGCCGTTGCTACCGTTTCGACATCACCTTGCGTGGTCGTCGCGCAACGTACTTCGAAAACGATTTAACTTAATGGATGGAGTAGAAAAAATGAATGGCTGGAATTTTCAAGAATTAGCAGAAACCCCATCTCAAACAGGTGGTCCTTACGTACACATTGGCCTGTTGCCGAAACAAGCCAACATTGAAGTATTTGACAACAACTTCAACAACAATCTTTTGCAAGAACACACTCATGGCGAACGTATTCGCCTTGAAGGTCAAGTCTTTGACGGTTTAGGTTTGCCACTACGTGATGTATTGGTTGAAATCTGGCAAGCCGATGCCAATGGCGTTTACCCAAGTCAAGCCGACATTCAGGGCAAAACTGCTGATCCGCATTTCCAAGGTTGGGGACGTGCAGGCGCTGATTTCCAGACTGGCGTATGGCACTTTGACACCATTAAACCGGGTGCAGTTCCAGGGCGCAAAGGTACACAGCAAGCACCGCATATTGCACTGGTTATTTTTGCACGTGGAATAAACATTGGTTTACATACCCGCGTGTATTTTGAAGATGAAGCTGAAGCAAATGCCAAAGATCCGATCTTAAATGGTATTGAGTGGGCGCCACGTCGCAATACTTTGCTGGCTAAACGTGTAGAGCGTGATGGTCAGGTCGTTTATCGCTTTGATATTCGTATCCAAGGCGAAAATGAAACCGTATTTTTTGATATCTAAGCTGCGCGCTGTATGGATTTTTCATACAGCGACATTACACAAGGAATGGTAATGATAAACCTTAAACATAAAGTACTTCAGATGGCACTAGCATGCAGCATGTTGGGGACAGCATCCGTTGCGTTGGCACAACCACTGATGGCAGATCATTATGTCGTGAAAAATGTTGATATTGGTGTGATGCCAGTAAAGACCATCGTGCCGATTACAGCACAAACTGCTGATGAGGCAATTGCTCAGGCAAAAGTGATTGCGAGCAATCCCAATGCAGATATTGCTGAATTCCGTATTGATTTGTTGAACTTCGCAACGGATACCAAACAGGTGATTGCTTTAGGACAGCAGCTTAATCAGATTTTAAAAGACAAACCACTCCTTGCAACAATCCGTACTGCCAATGAAGGCGGTAAACTGAAAGTCAGCGATGAAGAATACGGCAAAATCTATAGTGCGTATTTGAAAAAACCGTTTATGCAATTGCTTGATATTGAAATGTTCCGCGATGCAAAAGTGGTACGTAAGGTAACGGATTTGGCGCATGAAAAACATGTGTTGGTGGTGATGTCGAATCATGATTTTGCCAAAACACCAAGCGAACAGGAAATTGTTGATCGTTTGCTCAAACAAGACCAAATGGGTGCAGATATTTTAAAAATTGCAGTCATGCCACAGTCTAAAGCAGATGTATTTACCTTGATGAATGCAACATTGAAAGTGAGCCAACAAAGCAAAAAACCATTGTTAACCATGTCAATGGGACGCTTGGGCACCATTTCCCGAATCGCAACTGCAAGTTCAGGTGGCAGTTTAAGTTTCGGCATGATTGGTCAGGCTTCAGCACCAGGTCAAATTGATGTGACCCAACTGCGCCAGTTCTTACAAACTGTACAACCCACACCATAATAAAAAGTGAATTAAAGGAATATCTGGAATGAAAGCAATTTCTTTGCGAGTGACCGCACTAAGTTTAGGACTATTGGCTTCAGGTTGGGCGGCTGCTTCAACCTACGTGGTTGATCGTTATCAAGATGACCAGAATCAGGGATCATTGCGCTGGGCGATTGAGCAGTCGAATGCCAATCCATCGGATGACAATCAAATCTTGATTCAGGCTGTAGGTAAAGCACCTTATAGCATTAAGGTAAATTCGCCACTTCCTGAAATTAAAGGCCCTGTAAAAATCATTGGAACACAATGGGACAAAACAGGTGAGTTTATTGCCATTGATGGTTCTAACTATATTCAGGGCGAAGGGGCAAAAGCCTGCCCAGGTGCTGTGCCTGGACAATATGGTACCAACGTACGCACGATGACTTTGCCAGGTCTAGTATTGCGTGACACACATCATGTTGTGCTGAAAGGTCTGGATATTCATCGCTTCTGTATCGGTATTTTGGTCAACCGTTCGAGCAATAACCTGATTCAGCATAACCGTATTAGCAATAACTACGGTGGTGCTGGGGTCATGTTTACAGGAGATGACGGCAAGGGTAATCCAACCTCAACCACGACCAACAATAACAAGTTCTTGGACAATATCCTTCAGGATAATGGCGATGGTTTAGAGTTGACCCGTGGTGCGGCGTTTAACTTAATTGCCAATAACCTATTTACCAACACCAAAGCCAACCCAGAGCCATCACAAGGTATTGAAATCTTGTGGGGCAATGACAACGCGGTTGTCGGTAACAAATTTGAAAATTACTCTGATGGTTTACAAATTAACTGGGGCAAGCGCAACTACATTGCCTATAACGAATTGACTGCCAATTCAACAGGATTCAACCTGACAGGTGATGGCAACATCTTTGACAGTAACAAAGTCCATGGTAACCGTATTGGGATTGCCGTGCGTTCAGAAAAAGATGCCAATGCACATATTACCTTCACTAAAAACCAGATTTGGGACAATGGCAAGGACATCAAACGCTGTGAAGCGGGCGGGACTTGTGTGCCAAATCAGCGGTTAGGTGCGATCGTATTTGGTGTGCCAGCACTGGAACATGAAGGTTTTGTCGGTTCACGTGGTGGCGGTGTGGTCATTGATCCGAGCAAATTGCAAAAAACCTGTACTGAGCCAACTCAGCAAGGTTGTAATGCTCAGCCGAACCAATGGATTCAGGCACCTAAACTGACTGCACATCAGGGGCAGCTTGTGGTGAGTTTCAAAGGTCAGGCGAACCAGCGTTACCGCGTGGAGTTCTTTGGTAACCGCAACGCACAGTCTAAAGAAGCAGAACAATTTGTCGGTGCAGCAACAGTTGCAACCAATGCACAAGGTCAAGCCACTTTGACTTGGAAACCAACCGAGAAATTTGCCAATTACACAGCAAATATCACAGATCACCTCGGCGCAAGTTCAGAACTCAGCCAACCCGTAAAACTAAAATGATGAAATATAGGCACTTTGACATCAGGTTAGAGTGCCTAACCCGATTAGGCTAAGGATAAGCAAATATGAAAAAAGTTAATTTAATGAAAATGAGTGCAGTTTCACTCGCGATTTTATGTAGCCAAGGTGTTATGGCAAATGAGCCATGGTCACAAGATCGTCAATGGCTATTTGGGGACTGGAATGGTAAGCGTCAGCAACTCGAAGACCAAGGCTATAAATTTACAGCATCGATCATGAGTCAGGCTGCGACCAATATTGATGGTGGCTACAACGATAACAATACGACTACGGTTGCATCACAGCTTACCCTTGGGGCAAATTTTGATTTAAATAAAATCGCAGGTTGGAATGATACAACAGCGGGCATCATGATTACCAAACGTGATGGTAATGCGCTGACCAATGAGCGGATTAAAGACCTTCGTTCTACCACGTTAGGTAATTCACAAGAGATTTATGGGCGTGGAAAAATCTGGCGTTTGACTCAAGCATGGGTGAAAAAAGGCTTTGATGACAACAAGGTTCAAGTCAAAGCGGGTCGTATGGGCATGTCAGATGACTTTAACAGCTCACAATGTGAGTTCCAGAACTTGCTACTTTGCGGTGGTCAGCTGGGTAAGTCGATTGGTTCAATCTGGTACAACTGGCCAGTTAGCGTCTGGGCAGCCAATGTCAAATACCAGTTCGCACCTGAGTGGACAATTGGTGTCGGGGTTTATGAAGTCAATCCAGATGACATTAAAACCCAGTCAGCCAGTGATGGTTTTAACCTTGGCATGAACAATGTTCAGGGGGCAACGATTCCTGTTGAGTTGGCGTGGAAACCAAAACTTAATGGCTTGCCTGGCGAATATAAAATCGGTGCATTGTATTCAACCGCTGAAGCCAAAGACATTAAAACCGCAGGTAAAGTCCATGATGGCAAACACAGTTTCTGGTTCAATTCACAGCAACAGTTGACCCAGCACGGTAGTGACTCAAAACGTGGTTTGTATGTCGGTTTTAATGCTGTATTCAATGATAAAGCTACTACATTTGTTGATAACACTGAACAATTGGCATTTTGGTACAAGGGCATGTTTGATAGCCGCCCAGCCGACACCATTGCACTTGGTTTTGCTCGCTATGGCGTTAATGACCGTGCTCGTGATAAGGAAATTGCAACCGACATCAGTCGTGGCTACTTCTCTTATGATCCGTTAGCAAGCAATTATGTTCCGATACAACGTAGTGAGTTGAATGTGGAACTAAATTATACCTATCAATTGTCACCTGCCGTCATGATTCGTCCAAACTTGCAATATATTCATCAGCCAGCAGGGGTGAAGGAAGTTGATGATGCTTGGGTTGCAGGTTTAAGTATGCGTGTAAATTTCTAATGTGAACTGGGAGCTTGCTGGGAATTTTGATGTAAGTACTCAGCAAGGTTCCAATATGGTTTCGACGATTAAGCACTATTTTTTCGGTTTTGAATTGTGTACAGATTCAAAACCACCGTTTTTAAACTGCGCTGCTTTATGGGTTGATGAGCCATCTGCTTTTTAGATTGCCGCATTAACATAAAGATGAAAGGAATCATCGTGACTATAGCAAAGGAGTGAAGCCGTTTTTATGCCAAAGGGTGTGAAAGCGATTTTTGGGTTTTTTGTTTTGGCGCATTGTGCAAATCCGTTGCAGCATCACAAGGTGTTGTTCTGTATCAGATGAAAAACTGATTTGACATCAAAACTGGAGATAGTTGTATGTCTGATTCACATACTCAGCCACACCCCATATTTAAGATATGGTGTGCGATCTTAGGATTGGCATTACTGGCTACAGGTTTATTCTATGTGATTGGTGGGGGTAAGCTCATCAGTCTCGGTGGTTCTTGGTACTTCTTGCTGGCAGGGGTTTTCATGACCCTTGCAGCTATTCTCATGTTGAGAAGAAAAGCACTCAGTGGCTTTATTTATGCTGCTGTATTTATTTTAACGCTGATTTGGTCACTGTTCGACAAAGGCTGGGATTTCTGGGGCTTGTTCTCTAACCTCATGTTCCCATCTGGATTATTTGTAGCCATCATGTTAACGCTGCCAAGCTTACGCTGTTATGAGCGAAAAGCGCGCTGTGCTACACCAGCATATGGTTCCGGTTTAGTGGTACTTGTGGGAATGTTGGTGGCATTTTATCAAATGTTCCAGCCACACCCGACCGTTGCAGCATCGGGTCAGGCATTGCCTTTAGTCCCTGTAGATGCAACAAAACAGCAAAAAAACTGGGATCACTATGGTAATGATGCAGGTGGTAGCCGTTTTGCTGCATTAGACCAAATTAACCGTGATAACGTCAAAGACCTGAAAGTGGCTTGGACTTATCAGACAGGGGATAAAACTACAGGTACAGGAAACGGTGCTGAAGATCAGGAAACACCATTACAAGTCGGCAATAAAGTGTTCTTGTGTACCCCACATAACAACGTGATTGCGGTTGATGCCGATACAGGTAAGCAATTGTGGAAAGCGGAAGTCAATTCACATGCTGATGCTTGGGAGCGCTGTCGTGGCGTTGCTTATTTTGATTCAACGCAAACCATTGAACAACCAAAATTTGCAGGTGCAACACCTGTAACTGCAGTTGCAAACAATACAGCTTGTCCACGTCGTTTATATACCAATACACCAGATGGGCGTTTAATTGCGATCAATGCTGACAATGGTCAACGCTGTGAAGATTTTGGTGATCATGGTACGGTAAATCTGCTTGAAGGCATGGGAGATGGTACGAAAGCTCCTCGCTTTGAGGTCACTTCTGCTCCGACACTGGCAGGTACAACACTGGTTGTAGGTAGTCGTATTGCCGATAACGTTGCTGCAGACATGCCAGGGGGCGTAATCCGTGGTTATGATGTGATCACAGGTAAATTACGCTGGGCATTTGATCCACGTAACCCGAATCCAAACTATGTGTTAAAACCAGGCGAAACTTATAAACGTAGTTCAGCAAACTCTTGGGCGCCAATGTCTTATGACCCGAAAATGAATACTGTGTACTTGCCAATGGGCAGTTCATCGGTAGATGTTTGGGGTGGTAACCGTAATGCACTAGATCACAAATATAATACTTCTGTGTTGGCGCTTGATGCGACAACAGGGAAAGAAAAATGGATTTACCAAACTGTACATAATGACCTTTGGGACTTTGACTTACCAATGCAACCAAGCTTGGTCGATTTCCCAATGAAAGATGGTACAACTAAACCTGCTGTCGTGATTGGTACTAAATCTGGTCAGTTCTTTGTTCTTGACCGTGTGACAGGTAAACCACTGACCAAAGTCATTGAACAGCCTGTAAAAGTTGCAGACATTCCAGACGAGCAGTATTCAAAAACTCAACCACGCTCAGTGGAAATGCCACAAATTGGCAATCAGACTTTAAAAGAGTCTGACATGTGGGGTGCAACACCATTTGACCAGTTGATGTGTCGTATCAACTTTAAATCTATGCGTTACGATGGTCTGTTCACTGCACCAGGGACTGATGTTTCACTCAGCTTCCCTGGTTCTTTGGGTGGTATGAACTGGGGCAGTATCTCATTTGACCCAACACATCGTTATATGTTCGTGAACGACATGCGTTTGGGTTTATGGATTCAGTTGATTAAACAAACACCTGAAGACATCAAAATTCAGGCGAGCGGTGGTGAGAAAGTCAACACAGGTATGGGTGCTGTACCAATGAAAGGTACGCCGTACAAAGTCAACAAAAACCGCTTCATGTCGGCTTTGGGTATTCCATGTCAAAAACCGCCATTTGGTACTATGACTGCGATTGACATGAAAACTCGTCAAATTGCATGGCAAGTACCATTGGGTACAGTTCAAGACACTGGACCTCTAGGCTTCAAAATGGGCTTGAAAGCACCGATTGGTATGCCAACCATTGGTGGTTCAATGGCAACTCAAGGTGGCTTGGTGTTCTTTGCTGCAACACAAGACTACTACCTACGTGCCTTTGATTCATCAACAGGGAAAGAGCTGTGGAAAGCCCGCTTACCTGTGGGTAGCCAAGGTACACCAATCAGCTATATTTCACCAAAAACAGGAAAACAATACATTGTGATTTCTGCTGGCGGTGCGCGTCAATCACCAGACCATGGTGACTACGTGGTGGCTTATGCGTTGCCTGAGAAAAAATAAGTGATGTGCTGTTGTCGAGCTGCATGTTGCTAGACAACAGATACTGAACAAAAATGGGCTGGTCTAGATGATCAGCCTGTTTTTTTTATGTATATAAAAGCGAACTCATACAGCCAAATGTATAAATCCTCATTTCAACAGAAAAGGTAACACACAGGATTAAGCACGTGAGTATAAGAAGAAAAGATGTGTTCGGAGCAGGCTAGAATAGGTAGATATCAAAATCGCACAAGTATCAAAAAAGATGATTTAGATGAAATAAAAAGGCGCCAGAAAAAGCATTTTTATTTGTAATGGAAAGTTTTATTCATATTCAACACTTTGGGTATGAGGTATCCCATACCCAAAATCAAGGCTTATGCTTTCAGAACAGGTGGGAAACCATCTTCTGTTAAAGCTTCGGTCAGTTGTTCAACACTGGCGCTGGTTTGGACTTCAACCAGTTTGCTTGCAACATCAATATTCACCTGTGCATTGGGATCAAGATCTTTAATGGTTGCTGTAACGCTACGTGCACAGCCGCCACAAGTCATATTGGCAATTTCAAATTTCATGATTGCTGCCTGATTTAAAGAAGAGAATTGCATTGTAAAGCTTACCCTCATGGTAAGGTCAAGTGGCTTTAAATCAGAATATTTTAAATCTGTATCTTGACCTTGCCCTTATGTCAAGGTTTAAGCTGAACAGTATAAATGATCATCAACAGAACTGTAGACGCACTGCTTGGTTGCGGTACAAGGAGGCAGCATGAGTCAGTCACAACATCCTTATCATCAATCACTTGATATTGAGGGCATGACGTGTGCCTCGTGTGTCGGGCGGGTGGAGAAGGCATTAAAAAAAGTGGACGGTGTCGCAGAGGTTGCAGTCAATCTTGCCACCGAAAAAGCCGTGATCCATAGTGATAAGGCTGTGCCGCGTGAAGATTTAGTGCATGCGGTCGAGCGGGCAGGCTATGAGGTTCGTACGCAGCCTGAGCAGCTATTTGAACTGAATATTCAGGGCATGACTTGTGCCTCATGTGTTGGGCGCGTAGAAAAAGCCTTAAAAAAAGTTGAAGGCGTGAGTGATGCAACGGTCAACCTTGCTACCGAAAAAGCCGTGGTTCATGCACATTTAGCCGATGCGAATGCATTAATTGCAGCGGTACAAAAAGCAGGTTATGAGGCACAGTTACAGCCACAGCATGTAGCACAACCTGGCAATGAATTGAGCGAACGCCGTGAACAGGAAGCCAGTCAGTTAAAGCGTGACTTATTGATTTCAGCTTGTTTAAGCCTGCCTGTGTTTATTCTGGAAATGGGTGGGCATTTGATTCCTGCCTTTCATCATTGGGTGATGCAGCACATTGGCATGCAAAACAGTTGGCTACTCCAGTTTGTTTTGACGACGTTGGTACTGTTATTTCCAGGGCGACGTTTTTATCAAAAAGGCATTCCTGCCTTACTGCGTTTTGCCCCCGATATGAACTCACTGGTTGCGGTGGGAACGCTGGCAGCCTATGGATTTTCCTGCGTTGCTACCTTTATCCCAACGTGGCTACCTGAGAATAATGTAAATGTGTATTTTGAATCGGCTGCAGTGATTGTGACCCTGATTCTGCTTGGTCGTTATTTGGAAGCCAAAGCCAAAGGGCGAACTTCACAGGCGATTCAGCACTTACTCGGCTTACAGCCAGAAACTGCACGCATTATTGTCAATGGACAAGTGCAAGAGGTGGAAATTGCCCAAGTGCAACTTGGCATGCAATTACTCATTCAACCAGGGGAGAAAATTCCTGTCGATGCGACAGTGATCGAAGGGCAAAGTTTTGTCGATGAATCCATGATCACGGGTGAGCCGATTCCCGTGGCGAAAAATCTGGGCATGACCGTGGTGGCAGGCACGATTAACCAACAAGGTTCGCTGACCATTCAAGCTACAGCCGTGGGTGCGAATACGGTTTTGTCACAAATTATTCGTTTGGTGGAGCAGGCACAGGGTTCCAAGTTACCGATTCAGGCTTTGGTGGATCGAGTGACCATGTGGTTTGTGCCTGTGGTGATGGGTTTAGCGCTCCTGACTTTTGTGGTGTGGTTTTTCTTCGGCCCTGAACCTGCGCTAAGCTTGAGTTTGGTCAATGCTGTAGCTGTGCTGATTATTGCTTGCCCATGTGCAATGGGACTGGCAACACCAACCTCGATCATGGTCAGTACAGGACGTGGTGCAGAACTGGGAATATTGTTTAAACAAGGGCAAGCCTTGCAGCAATTGCAGGAAACCCAGATTATCGCTGTCGATAAAACAGGCACAGTGACCGAAGGCAAACCGACACTGACCGATTTTGTAGCGTTTGATCCAGATCAAACTCAACACATCTTACAGGTAGTCGCTTCGGTTGAAGCCAAATCAGAACACCCAATTGCAGTGGCGATTGTGCAACATGCGAAGCAGCAAGGTTTAGCCTTGCTTCCTGTTGAGCAATTCCAAGCCTTGACGGGGTATGGTGTTGAAGCAACGGTCAATCAGCAGCAGATTCATTTGGGTGCAACACGCTTAATGCAACAGTTGGGTTTAAATGTCGAGGTCTTTTCCGAGCAGGTACAACAGTTGGCGGAACAAGGCAAAACCCCGATTTATGCCGCAATTGATCGAGAGTTAGTGGCGATGTTAGTGGTATCTGACTCGATTAAGCCAAGTAGTTACAGTGCGATTCAAAATTTGCACCAATTGGGTTTAAAAGTCGCCATGATCACAGGTGATCATCATGTTACGGCGCAGGCGATTGCCAAGCAGTTGGGTATAGATGAAGTGATCGCTGAAGTATTGCCAGAAGGTAAGGTCAACGCCGTACAGGCTTTGCAGCAGAAATATGGCAAATTGGCATTTGTGGGCGATGGTATTAATGATGCCCCTGCGTTGGCAGCAGCCGATATCGGTATTGCCGTGGGAACAGGAACGGATGTCGCGATTGAATCTGCCGATGTGGTGTTGATGTCTGGTAATCTGCAAGGAGTGAGCAACGCCATTGCTTTAAGCCAAGCCACCATTCGCAATATTCGCCAAAACCTGTTTTGGGCATTTGTCTATAACGCAGCGCTGATTCCTGTGGCAGCAGGGGTGTTGTATCCAGCCTATGGCATTTTACTGTCGCCAATGTTTGCAGCATTTGCCATGGGCATGTCTTCAGTGTTTGTACTGGGTAATGCCTTGCGCTTGAAACGCTTTCGGGGAGTTTTTGCATGAATATCGGGCAAGTTGCCAAACAGACAGGGCTGTCGAGTAAGATGATTCGCTACTACGAAGAAGTTGGATTGCTGCCCAATATTCAGCGAACGAGTGCAGGTTATCGAGTTTATACCGCGCAAGATCTTCAAGCCTTGCGTTTTATTCGCCATGCCAGAACACTGGATTTTTCAGTGGAGCAAATCAAGGAATTACTCAGTTTATGGCGTAACCAGTCGCGGCAGAGTGCTGAAGTCAAACAGTTGGCACTGGCACATATTCAGCAGTTACAGCAGCGTATAGCAGCATTGCAAAACATGGTGGAAATTTTGCAGCACACGGCAGATTGCTGCGCGGGGAATGAAACCGCAGATTGTCCGATTCTTGAGCAGATTGAACATGGGCAAACGGATTGAATGGTTGGCTAAAAAATCAGCGCCAAAATGGTGCGATCTGTGTTTATAATGCTAAGGCAACCATCAGGATAGATAGTCTATGTTTCAGCATGTTGAGCCTTATGCAGGCGACCCGATTTTAACTTTAATGGAAAAATTCCAAAAAGATGAACGCAACAATAAAGTCAATTTAAGTATTGGTTTATATTACACCGAAGAAGGGATTGTGCCGCAGTTAAATGCTGTGAAACAAGCTGCACTGCGCACCAATCAAGACGTGGATAAAGCCAAACTGTATTTGCCAATGTCAGGCTTGAAATCTTACTGCGACATTACTCAAGAATTACTTTTGGGTGCAGACAGTCAGGCGCGTAAAGAACAACGTGCAGTGACCATTCAGACTTTGGGTGGTTCAGGTGCATTGAAAGTTGGTGCAGACTTTCTGCATAAATATTTCCCAAGCTCTAAAGTCTGGGTGAGCCGTCCAACATGGGAAAACCACATTGCGATTTTCCAAGGTTCAGGCTTTGAAGTCGCTGAGTACCCATACTTCGATGCCAATACCAACGGCGTGGCATTCGACGACATGCTGGCGTGCTTAAAACAAATTCCAGAGCAAGACGTTGTATTGTTGCACCCTTGCTGTCATAACCCGACAGGTGCAGATTTGACTCCTGAGCAATGGGATCAAGTGATTGCGGTATTACTGGAACGTAACCTGATTCCATTCCTGGATATTGCTTACCAAGGCTTTGCAGAAGATCTGGATAAAGATGCCTATGCAATTCGTGCGCTAGACCGTGCAGGTGCAAAATTCTTGCTCAGCAACTCATTCTCAAAAATTTTCTCGTTGTATGGCGAACGTATTGGTGGGTTGACTGCAATTTGTGAATCGACTGAGTCGGCTGAACATGTCTTGGGTCAGTTTAAAGCGACTGTTCGTAAAATCTACTCAAGCCCACCAACGACAGGTGCGGTTTTAGTCGATACTGTATTGCGTGATGATGCACTACGTCTGGACTGGCAAGAAGAGTTGCAAGAAATGTGTGACCGCATTACCAAAATGCGTACCATCTTGCGCGATGAGTTAACCCAACGTGTACCAGGTCGTGACTTTAGCTACTTGGTGAAACAACGTGGCATGTTCAGTTATACAGGCTTAACAGGCGAGCAAGCTGACATTTTACGTGACGAATTCGCGATTTATTTGCTTCGCAGTGGTCGTATCTGTGTTGCAGGTTTGAACCAGAAAAATGTGTATTACGTTGCTGAATCTATTGCAAAAGTTTTGACACGTTAATCGGTGTAAAAACCAAAAAAGATTAAGTTATTATGCCAATCAGTTGAAAAATTGATTGGCATTTTTCATATTTAAGATGACAGATATGTCATGGAAATGTCATCCGCAACTGTTTGAGGCGGCAAGATTTTAAAAATATGCTGTTTCTGCGATTTATTTATCCAATGAATAATTTTGCCGAATTTTGCGGTAAATGGATTTCTTGCGAAGCTCAACTTCTTATTTGGCGAAACAAAAGAACGGATGAGCTTCTAAAGTATATTTAATATTGTTAGATCGCTATTTTTTTCGGGGTACGCCATGTCCAAAACAGTCCCCAAATAAAAGCCAATAAACCCACTGCAAAACTTTGTTGCAATGAACCGCCATGTTCAATCCAGAGTTTTGCCAACCACGGGCCAAATAACTGTGCGCCTGCATAAATGGTAATCATAGCTGCGGAAAGTTTCGGCCCTTGATGCGGCTGGAAAAAACGTGCCAGACGCTGGGTACACATGACTGAGCCAAGAAATCCAGCACCGACGAAGACCGCACAGCCTAAAATACCCCAAATATTTGGCATAAGCAAAATCAGTAATACGCCTAACGCTTGCATCCAGTATGAACCGAGCAATGCCTGACGATCTCCCCAACGTGCGCCTAAACTGTTCCAGATGGGAATAAACAGCGAACAGGACAGTGAGGTTATCAGCCAGACATTTTTCACCAAAAATGTATGCTCACCACCCACCTGATGTGCTAAAGCAGGCAAAAAGGTCATCGGTAAAATATAGCCTAAACCTGCACCAATATAAGAAATAAACAGTGGTGTACTGTTGGTATCAAACAGTTTTTGGTTTGCATGTGCTGTTTTAATTTGTGGATGAATCTGGATTTTTGAAATTTGATACAGGCTAAAGACCAATAGGGGAATGCAAGCGATGGCGATCGGTAGCCAGCGCCATTGCCCAGTAAAAAACGGGGCTGTCCAGTCCACCAAAATACCGCTGACGATTAATCCCAAACCTACACCAAAGTACACAAGGCCGCTTAAACGCGTCAGTTGATGTTCACTGAGCCATTCCAAAATCAGAGCAGGCGCAAGCACAAACACCAAGCCATTACTCATGCCATTGGCAAGGCGTAGCAATAACAGGGGTGTATAAGCAGCACTCAAACATTGCATTATGGTGAGAGCGGCATTGATCACTAAACCAAAGCATACATAACGTTTCAGTCGATCAGGTCGGTTTAAATAGACCGCCATTAATGCCCCAATCAAATAACCTAGATAATTACTGGTTGCGAGATCTGCACCTTGGTTAATGCTGATGAGATGATCTTGGATGAAATAGGGTAATAGCGGGGTAAAGGCAAAACGCCCAATGGCATGCACAAGCATTAAACTGCTAATCCCTGCAGCAATATAACCATAAGCCTGATAACGCAGTGAATGATCTATAGATGCCATTGCTTATCCCTCAGCATTTATGTGATTTTTCCTATTTTTCATAGCATACGGTAAATAATTCGAGAAAAGAATCAGTATAAAAAATGGACAGGATCAACATTACATAAAGATATACAGGCAAAAATCCATTTTTCAGTGCAGTATGCTATTGTCTAAAAAATCATCCAAAAACAACACGGAGAATAATATGAGCAAGCAGCTACTCATGCTCGTTGGTGATTATGCAGAAGATTATGAAACCATGGTGCCTTTTCAGTTTTTGACAGGACTCGGTTATGTGGTGCATGCCGTTTGTCCAGATAAAAAAGCAGGGGATCATATTGCGACCGCGATTCATGACTTTGAAGGTGAGCAGACCTATAGTGAAAAACGTGGGCATAATTTTGCAATCAACTATGACTTCGATGCAGTCAACCCTGAAGACTATGTCGGTTTAGTCATTCCAGGTGGGCGTGCGCCTGAATATTTGCGTATGTATGCACGCGTGGTAGAAATTGTACAAGCATTCGACGCTGCTCAAAAACCGATTGCAGCGGTCTGCCATGGGGCACAGTTATTGGCTGCTGCGAATGTATTGCAAGGTAAAACCTGTTCTGCATATCCTGCCTGTGCGGCTGAGGTCAAACTCGCAGGTGGAACCTATGCCGATATTGCAGTGACAGACGCCGTAACCGATGGGCACTTGGTGACTGCACCTGCGTGGCCTGCACATCCTGCTTGGTTGGCGCAGTTTGTGAAGTTACTCGGTGCTGAAATTCGGATTTAAACAAGCGATCTTGAAAAAGATAGGATTGAAAAAAAGGCTGCATTGCAGCCTGTTTTTTATCGCAATACATTGTCATTCTATTTTAAGTTAAGGTTGTTGTTTTTTAAGCTCACGAATTAACTGGGCTTCATAATCATCTAGAACCTGATTGATATTGGCAATCCATTTGCTGCCATTGGCAATTTGGCCAGAATTGGTCACTTTGCTATAAATATGAATGGGTTGGGATGAGGTTTTATTGTTGAGCACATCGCTGTCAATTTCAGAGTGAATTTTAATCGAGGTAAAACCAGGTTGAAACCAAGACCAGAACTTATTAATTTTTACAGTAAGAACCAAATTTGCAGTGGCTTTATTGGCGTCAGTATTTGGGAGTACCTGATAACCTGATTGGGTTAAGGCACGTTCTACGCGTTGTTGTACAACCTGAGTCACACTACCATCTTGCAATAAAATATCGCCTAAAGCATGCCCATAAGCATTGCGCTTACGTGCAAATGCACGGGCTTTTTCATCTTGAGTTGCTTGTGCCAGCCCACCTTTTAATGACGGGATATCTGGAGTTTTCGGGGCTTCTTGAAAAATACGGTCATCTTCAACCAGTGCAATCACTGCTGTATGTTGGTTGCTTTGTTGTGACGTTGTTACTGGGAGAGGTGTCGTTGCTGGCAGTTGAATCAGTCCGCGTGACGTAGCGCAGCCAGTGAGCGTTACAGATAAGAGCAAGGTCAAATTTAAACATATTTTTTGCATAATGATTTTCCATTGTTATTAAAATTGTAGATTAATTAATCATAATATATTTAAGCTGATCGATGAAACACGCTTGATCGGTTATTTTTCTGACGATAGAATATAAAAAACCGCATTTTTCGATGCGGTTAAAATTTATGTATTTTAAATACTTACAATAAACTTGGTAATAAAATTGCACCAATAATCACTAAAAATAAAATCCATTTGATTAAATAATACATGCGACGGTTTTTAGCTTTTAGCTCACGGCCTTTGGCATGAATCGCATAAAAATATTTAAAAATACGGTTAATAAAGCCTGTCTGGTCTTGCGCATCGTTAGGCGATGCTGATGCTGACATCACATTGCGACCGAACCAGTGATTGAAGTTTTGTGCCCATTGCCATTTCATTGGGCGTTCAATGTCACAAAACAAAATAATACGGGTTTGCTCAGCCTTGTTTTGTGCCCAGTGTACATAGGTTTCATCAAACACTGTCGCTTCACCATCGCGCCAGCTATAACGCTCCTGATCAACTTCAATAAAACACTCATCACTATTGGGTGTGCTTAATCCCAAATGATAACGTACTGAACCTGCATAGGGGTCACGGTGTTTACCCAAGTAGCTGCCTGAAGGTAATTCGGCAAACATAGCGGCTTTGACGGATGGAATTTTCTCTAAGATTGCGACGGTTTTGGGGCAAAGTTGTTGAGCTGAAGGATGACTGTCCTGATACCATTTTAGGTAAAAACGCTTCCAGCCACGTTTAAAGAAAGTATTAAAACCTGCGTCATTGTTACTTGAAGCCGCTTTAATTTGGCTTTGTAATGCAATGGCTTCGTCACGAATGATCTGCCAGTTATCCTGTAGTGGTTTCAACTCAGGGAAATCTTCAACTGGATAAAACGGCTGGGCAGGCAAACGGGAAAAACCCGTCATAAACATATTGACTGGACCTAAGAAGGTTGAATGATCAAATAGTTGACGTGACAGCTTTAGGCGCTCTTTCCCCCGAAAATAGGTATAGAGCAAGCTAATCACAAAAATCGTTACAATAATAATCGCGTACATAGAGAAGAATCACCACCATAATCACAATCAATGCAGATTGTATTTTAGTTCATTCTAGCAGAATCAGGTTGTTGGCGGATTTTAAACTGAATTCGTTAGAATCATCATCGATAAATTGTAAAAAAGTAATGGATTTTTTGATTAAATACAGCCATAAACTTGCAAAACAATGTCCTGAAAATGACACGGCATTTGCAACACTGTGAAGATGTGATGTGTTATAAAGCGACAAGCAAGAGACAGAATGATAAAAAGAATTCCGTTTTTTAGGCTTATTTTTATAGACCACACCAATCTGATATCACACTACATTTGATTTCTCATGTAGACAATGGCGTGAATTCGATAACATCCAGAATCCAAAAGTAAAATAGACTTCGTTGATTAAGCTATTTTATTGCTCTTGCGCTTCATTGAAATAGATTTGCATTGCTCAGAGAGAAAAACAAAAAGGCTGCATGTAAACTCTGATGAAAAAACCGAATATGCTTTAAATTGCTCATGGATCAATAGGAACATATTTGTACTTTTTTGATTGAGGTTTACAAAAAATAAAAACATCATGCCTAAGCGTTACTTACACTGTTTTTGCAACAGGTCCTTAGCTTAAACAGTTATAATCAGCTCAGGCAGAATTTCAAAATTAGATGGAATATCCCCACAGCATGTTTAAATCGTTTTTTCCTGCACCACGTGCATTTTTTCTTTCAGTTGTCGCATGGCTGTCGTTAAACCTGATCTTGTGGTACTCAGGTGGAAAGGCGTGGGGCACTTTACTGGGCTGGGCACAGGGGTATGCAGAAGCGCCGTCGGCGATTGGCGTGAGTCGCTTTTGGTCACCTGCATTTTTATGGTTTTATATCTGGTTCTTTGTTGCAACCGCCATTTTTGCAGGTTTTTGGCGTTTTTTTTCAGACAACAAATGGCAACGCTGGTCAGTCTGGGGATCCGCCCTCATTTTGTTTAATATCTGGTTTGGTGTGCAAGTCAGTGTCGCGGTCAATGCATGGTATGGTCCATTTTGGGACATGATCCAGAAAATGCTGGGAAGTGGCGGTGGCGACATCAAAGACCTGTATATGGGGACATTAACGTTCTTATACATTGCCATGGTTGCAGTAACATTTGCAGTATTGAACTCATTTTTGGTGAGTCATTACATTTTCCGTTGGCGTACTGCCATGAATGAATATTACAGCGAGCATTGGTTAAAATTACGCAATATAGAAGGCGCATCACAGCGGGTACAAGAAGATACCATGCGTTTTGCGACCACGATGGAAGATTTAGGTGTCCGCTTTGTCAAAGCGATTATGATCCTGATCGCGTTTTTACCGATTTTATTTCAGCTTTCAGCACATGTTCCCGCACTGCCAATCATTGGTGAAATTAAACATTCTTTAGTGTATGCAGCAGTGGCATGGGCAGCTTTTGGTACATTCCTGTTAATGTTTGTCGGTATTAAATTACCTGGTTTAGAATTTAATAATCAAAGGGTTGAAGCCGCTTACCGTAAAGAACTAGTGTATGGTGAAGACTGCATTGAACGTGCAGAACCTGCGACACTCAGAGAGTTGTTTGGTCATGTCCGTAAAAACTATTTCCGCCTGTATTTTCACTACACTTACTTTAACTTGGTGAGTACGTGGTATATGCAGCTCGATGTCTTGTATAGCCTTGTGGTGCTGTTCCCATCCATTGCTGCAGGGAAAATGACTTTGGGTTTACTCAACCAGATTGGTAACGTGTTCGATAAAGTACGTGAGTCATTTCAGTATTTGATTAGCTCATGGAAAACCATTATTGAATTGCTCTCGATTTATAAGCGTCTAAAAGCCTTTGAGTCGATTTTGCATAAATAAGTTTCTAAACGTCTAAATGAAAGAAGTCAGTCAATCAAAATATTGACTGGCTTTTTTTTGGCGGTGATTTATGTTCAGTATATTTTTAGTATTGTATAAGAGGCCATGATCATCAATCAGATGCATTTTGCCTGCGTTAAATGTTAAATACTTCACCTAAAAAATGTGCGATAGGGCGAAAAATACCCATCACCAGATTGGGAAGAAACTCAACAAATGCTTCTGCTAAAACCTCTTTCCAAAAAGAAGGCTCATTTTCTTCACTTTGAGATTCTGACATCGGATCTTGCATAAACCACCTGAATATAAAAATCTACAGAACAGCAGTTTGATCATGTTCATCAGTGTGACATAAACTTATAAAAAACACACGCCCAGCACTGCACCCAGCAACATAACCCAAAGCGGATGCACTGTTTTAAATAAGCCAAGTCCTGCTGTTGCCAAAATAATCACAGTCAATAAAAGATTTTGTGCTGATGCCGAACCAATCAGCCATGCACTGACCAAGACCAGTCCAACTGTCACAGGTTTTAGGGCTTTTTCAAAGCGTGAATGTAAAGGATGATCTTTGACTTGTCGCCAGAACTTGAGTGCATAAACCGTAATCACCGAAGATGGCGCAAACTGGGCAATCGAAGTCACCAGTAAACCTGCTGTCCCTGCAACATGCCAGCCAATCAGAGGGATAATCATCATGTTTGGGCCAGGCGCTGCTTGCGCCATTGCGAACAGGGCACTAAATTCTTCAGCAGTCAGCCAATGGTGGACATAGACCACCTGATACTGCATTTCAGGCAAAATCGCATTACCACCGCCAAATGCCAGTAAGGATAATTCTGCAAATACCAATGCCAGTGACCATAACACCCAAATCATGCGCGTTTTGCTCCCAAACTTAAAACCCACATATTCAGACCCAGCAAAATGATCAGGGTAAATAACAACGGTATTTTCACCACGACCATGAGCATAAAGGTCAGCACAATACTGCTGGCCGTCAAATAATTTTTCGCAATCGGTTTAAGCATTTTTAAACCTGTGGAAAATAACAGGCCTGCTGCCGCTGCAGCCAAACCTTGAATCGCATGCTGTATTGCAGGTAAATTTTGAAACTGGCTATAAATCTGATAAATCAGCAATACAATAATGGTCGGCGCACAGATTAATCCTAAAATGGCACACAGCGCACCCTTGACGCCATGAAACTCCATGCCAATCGCCACAGACATATTAATAATATTGCCACCTGGTAAAATCTGACAGACCCCAAGCAGGTCGGTAAACTGAGCCGTACTTAACCAGCGGTTTTCTTCCACAATCATACGATGTGCAAGTGGCAGAACACCGCCAAAACCCATCAATCCCAATTTTAAGAAACCTAAAAACAATGCTTTGCATGTTGGTATGTTGAGTACTTGTTCGCTCACCAGATCACCTTAACCTGTCCCAAGATGTATATAGCATGCAGCGCTTATGCTATATTGACAAATGCTATTTTTACCTTAAACCATGCCTAAAAAGTATAGCAATGATTGAGATTCATAAACTTAATGCCTTTGTTGCCGTGGTTGAAGAAAGTAATATTTCTAAAGCTGCAAATCGTTTGTATATGCAGCAACCGCCTTTAACACGATTGATTAAAAGTCTGGAACGAGAACTTGGAACAGTATTGTTTAAACGCTTGCCACGTGGGGTAGAAGTGACAGAAGCAGGGCGGGTATTGTATCAAGAGGCCGTGAGTATCCTGGCGCATGCACAGGCGATTCCCAAACGGGTGCAAAATATCGCACAGGGGCTGGAAGGACAGCTTCATATTGGATTTACCCACTCAGTAGGCTTGCATCCTTTTTTACCCACGCTACTTCGCCAGTTTCGTGAACAGTTTCCTGCAGTTACGATTCAGCTAGAAGAAGAAAGCAGTCGTGATTTAATTGATGCTGTCCTCAATGAAAAACTAGATCTCATTTTTTTGCGTAAGCCCGCACCACTTCGCGCCGAGTTGCATAGTGTACATGTGCTGGATGAACCATTAATTGTGGCGCTGCCGAGTAATCATCCTCTGACAGAAAAAAGTGGCGCAATTCGCTTGCTCGATTTAGAACCCTATGAGTTTGTCTTATATCGGCGACTGGCAGGGCAGGATTTATTCGATAATATTTTAGCGCATTGTTATCAGGCAGGTTTTAGCCCCAATATTGTTCAGGAAGCACCGCGTTTAACCTCGAGTCTAAATCTGATTGCCGCAGGGATTGGCGTGTCGATTGTGCCTGCTTCAATTCAGGATTTTTGGAATAAACAGATTGTATATAAGATGCTTAAAGCCGAGTCGCCGTGTATTGCCCCGATTTATGCGGTGTATCGGGCAGATGCAAATGTTCGGGTACAGCATGTGCTGGAATTGCTGGCTGCACCTGCCAGATCGATACAGAGTCATAACACCTAAGCATCATGTCGTATGTTAAAAAGAAGCCAATGACTGAATGGAGTTTTAGAATGTCCACACAACGTAAACATGTATCTTTGAGTCGAGCACTTTTGATGGCAGCCGCTGTCTTTGGCACCACCCAAGTCACGATGGCAAGCCCAACCGTTGATCGACTCAGTGATTGCTTGATGAAATCTACTACTGCAACCGATAAAACCGCAGTGTTGCAGTGGACGTTTGTGGCGTTGTCTAGTCATCCCGATTTAAAACAGTTTAGTCATGTGACAGATGAGCAAAAAACTGCACTGGATAAAAACGTAGCACAGGTGTTGCAGCGCATTTTGGTTGACCAATGTTCGACTCAGACCAAAGCTGTGATACAGGCGGAAGGCGTGCAAGCGGTAGGAGAGAGCTTCCAGCAGTTGGGACAGATTACAGGTGAGGAAATTATTAAAAACCCTGAGGTGAAGCATCAGCTTAATGGTTTGTTGCGTTATGTGGATGTAAATAAGTTGGTGGTGACGTTTTTGACGCCTGATATTTGGAATCAGTTGGGGACGATTCGAGGGAAGTAATCTCTCACTAACCCTCTCCTAAAAGGAGAGGGCTAGCACGTAAAGAATGACTTAGATGTTTAGATAAGTGCTAATTAATTTTTATTGCTAACTTTTATCCAAATTTTTGATTTTCTAAAAAATTAGTTAAATCATCATTTGAATTAATTTGATTATCTTTGATTTTTAGTATTATTTTTATAATACTCATGGCTAAGTAATATCTTATTTGTTTTAAATCTTTAATTTCAATATTGATATTTCCACCATGAGCAATACCACTACGTTTTGAATATAAATCAATCATGGTTTTGTATATCTGCTTTCGACTTTCAATATCATTTTTGGCTATTAAAAAAGCAGTATTTTCTGCTAATGTTTTTGTAATTGCATCTCTGCCTGAATTTAATAATGATTCTATTCCAATTGCACAGAATAGAAAACTTTCATTTATATTTGTTGATTTAATTGATGAGCTATACCAATTTATGGCTGTACGGAGTTTGTCTAATAGATCATTTTTAAAGTCAGTAGATAGTAGAGGGAAACATAAATCTATAAATGTAAAGCCTATCTTATTTTGATCTTCATTTTTTTTTGATAAGTCAAAAGCTACATTATAAATAATCTCATCATTTAGCGCACTTGTACTTAATTCATCATAATTTAGACATAATGGTTCTATGAGTTGTTCATTTTGATATGTACTAAATTTAATATTAAATCTATAAGGTACAGATATATCAGAAATAAAAATTATTTGATTTATGAGATCTTCAGCTTCAATTTTACTTTTTTCTTTAGCTATTAATGGGTCTCCAGAATTAGAAACTTCAATAACTAATTTGTTCTTATATTTTCTTATTGTTTTCTTAAGTTCCAATAAAAATATATCATTAGGGTTGAAAGTCCCTAATTTTTTATGTTCCTTTTCGACCAGTTTTATATTTTTCTTTATTTTTTCGGAAAAAGAAGGGGTGGTTGTTTTTTTATTGAAGTTACCTAAAGTTAAATTTCCAAAGGAATATATCTCATTACAGATCAATCCATCTATAGGGAAATAAAAAAAATTAGTTTGATTGGCATAAATTTTTAATTCTAAAATGAGTTGATGAAACTCATTAAATAAATTTAAATTACTTTTGATTAAGTATTCTTGAAATAGTTCTTTCATTTTTTTATCAATGGTTTTTATAGAAATCAAGTCAATTAGGTTAGCTTTTTTTAATATAGATATTAAGAAAGAATTCCACTTAATAGATGTTTCTCTTGTAAACCCGTAACTTACATTTCCAAGAGTGGCGAAACCACCTTCATTTATTGAATTCATAGCGGTATGAAAATCGAGAGTATTATCTTTAAAATAATCAAAGCATTGTTGTATAGATCTTGATTTATCTATTTTAATGTTATTGAAATCCATATAAAAACCCCACATGAAGTGAGGTTTTTATATCATGAAATTAATTGACTAGCTAATAAATCAACCAATCAACTTCTTCATCAATTCATTGACTTGTGCAGGGTTAGCTTTGCCTTTTGCAGCTTTCATCACTTGACCGACAAGACCATTAAAGGCTTTTTCTTTACCAGACTTGTACTCTTCAACCATTTTTTCATTGGCTGCAAGCACTTCTTTGATGATCGCTTCAATTGCACCTGTGTCAGTTTCCTGCTTCAAGCCTTTTTCAGCAATAATAGCATCGGCAGTTTTGCCTTCTTCCCACATAAAGCCAAACACTTGCTTCGCGATTTTGCCGTTAATGGTGTTGTCCACAATACGTGCAATCATGCCGCCAAGTTGCTCAGCAGATACAGGAGAGTCAGCCAAGTCCAAGCCTGCCTTGTTTAAAGCACCTGAGAATTCACCCATGACCCAGTTTGCAGACACTTTACCCTGAGCCGCACCACCTGCCGCCGCAACGACTGCCTCATAAAAGTCAGACATTTCACGAGAAAGCGTAAGGACATGCGCATCGTACTCAGTCACGCCAAAGTCAGCGACAAAGCGTTCACGACGTGCCGCAGGTAACTCAGGCATGGTGGCTTTAATCGCTTCAATTTGCGCATCTGGAATAATCACAGGCAACAAGTCAGGGTCAGGGAAGTAGCGGTAATCGTTCGCTTCTTCTTTAGAACGCATTGAACGCGTTTCCATTTTCACAGGGTCGAACAAACGGGTTTCTTGATCAATCGTGCCATCCCATTCCAAAATTTCCATTTGGCGTTCAATTTCAACATTGATCGCTTGTTCAATGAAACGGAATGAGTTGAGGTTTTTCAATTCACAACGTGTACCAAACGGCTGACCTGGACGACGCAAAGATACGTTACAGTCACAGCGGAACGAACCTTCTGCCATATTACCGTCAGAAATACCGAGCCAACGCACTAACGTGTGAATTGCTTTAATGTAGGCAACCGCTTCTTCAACCGAACGCATGTCAGGTTCAGATACGATTTCAAGTAAAGGCGTACCTGCACGGTTCAAGTCAATGCCTGACATACCTTCAAACTGGTCATGGATTGATTTACCTGCATCTTCCTCAAGGTGGGCACGGGTGACGCCAATGCGCTTCACTGTGCCATCTTCAAGTTGAATGTCGATATGACCCAAGCCCACAATCGGGTTGTCCATCTGGCTAATCTGGTAGCCTTTTGGAGAGTCAGGGTAGAAGTAGTTTTTACGGGCAAACACAGACGCTTGGTCGATGTAGGCATCGATACCCAAACCAAAACGGATCGCCAGATCAACCACTTCAGCATTTAGCACAGGTAAAACACCAGGCATCGCCAAATCAACAAGGCTGGCCTGAGTATTTGGGTCTTGACCGAACTCAGTCGATGAACCTGAGAAAATTTTTGATTTAGTTGCAAGTTGAGTGTGAATCTCAATCCCGATTACCACTTCCCAACCATCAATCAGGTTTGATTTAGGCTTTTTTTGAGCTTGTGCCATTATGCATTCTCCTCAGCAATTGCCGCACGTTGGGTGTGGAAGTCGGTGTTTTGTTGGTATTGATGCACAATCGACAACAATTGTGATTCAGACCAGTAGTTACCAATCAACTGCAAGCCGACAGGCAAGTTGTGATCATCTAAACCTACAGGTGCGTTAATCGCTGGCAGACCTGCCAAGTTGACTGCAAGGGTGTACACGTCACCCAAATACATTTCTGTTGGGCTAAGGTTCGCACCGATTTTGTAAGCTGTAGTTGGTGCAGATGGCGCAGCAATCACATCGACCTGTTCAAAGGCTTTTAAGAAGTCTTGTTGAATTAAACGACGAACTTTCTGTGCTTTGACATAGTACGCATCGTAATAACCCGCAGAAAGCGCATAAGTCCCGATCAGGATACGACGCTTCACTTCTTCACCAAAACCTTCAGAACGAGAACGCTTGTACAAGTCCATCAAGTCCACAGGGTTTTCACAGCGGTAGCCATAGCGTACGCCGTCATAACGAGACAAGTTTGAAGATGCTTCAGCAGGCGCGATTAGGTAATAGGTTGGCACATAAGCTTCAACCATATTCAGGTCAACTTCGACCAAGATCGCGCCCATGTCTTCAAGTTTCTTCAAAGATTCTTCAACACGTGTTTTAACGTCAGCGGCTAAACCTGCAACATTAAAGTATTGTTTAGGAATACCAATGCGTAAACCTTTCACCGAAGTTGCATTCAAGTTTGCAACATAGTCATCAACCTCTTTATCGACAGAAGTTGAGTCTTTGGCATCGTGACCTGCAATGACATTCATCAGGTAAGCACAGTCTTCAGCCGAACGTGCCATTGGGCCTGCTTGGTCTAAAGATGAAGCGAATGCGATGATCCCGAAACGAGAAACGCGACCATAACTTGGTTTTAAACCCGTCAAACCACAAAAAGATGCAGGTTGGCGAATTGAACCGCCTGTGTCTGTACCCGTTGCAAACGGTGCAAGGTCTGCTGCAACTACCGCTGCTGAACCACCTGAAGAACCACCTGGTACATAGTCCAAGTTCCACGGGTTTTTGGTTGCGCCGTAGTATGAGCTTTCCGAGGTTGAACCCATGGCAAACTCGTCCATGTTCACTTTACCCAAAGTCACCAGACCCGCTGCTTTGGCTTTGGTCACCACAGTGGCATCGTAAGGTGAAATGAAGTTGTCGAGCATTTTTGAGCCCGCAGAAGTGCGCACACCTTGGGTACAGAAAATGTCTTTATGCGCAAGCGGAATCCCAGCAAGAGCCATCGCATTACCTGCTTTGATCGCGGCATCGGCAGCATCGGCTTGGCTAAGTGCAAGTTCAGGCGTTACGGTGACATAACTTTTGACCTGAGCGTCAATTTTTTCAATACGCTTTAAATAATGTTGTGTCAGCTCACGAGAAGAAAATTTGCCTTGTTGCAAACCTTCTGATAACTCGCGAATAGAGAGACGATGTAAATTAGTCATAATTTAAAATCTGATCTAAAAAGTAGCACGATTTGGTTATTTCGTTGGAAAGTACGACAAAAGTGCGAGTATTTACAAAATGAAACAAAAGATTATTCGATCACACGTGGTACAAGATACAAGCCATCTTGGGTTGCAGGTGCAACAGCTTGATATTCTTCACGGTGGTTTGTTTCAGTGACCACATCAGGGCGTAAAGGTTGTGGATGGTCAAATGGGCTTTTTAATGGCTCAATACCAGTAGTATCAATGCCTTTTAAGGTTTCCATCATGCCTAAAATTTTATTTAGACTTTGTGCGTACTCTGCAGATTGCGTATCATTGAACGATAAACGTGCAAGATTGGCAATTTGCGATACGGTTTGAGCATTTAGATCTGAATGCTGAGCATCCGATGTAGACATAACATCACCTTGTCAGTATCAAAAAATTTCAAAATATCGTGCTATATGATAAGCGATTGACTTGTTCAAATCATCACATTTAGTTAAAGTTGCGACCTTGCGTCCACATTTGTAAAAACTGAGTACGACCCGTGATTTTAAAACGACTAATTGGCTTGTTTTCGCCAGATCTTGCGATTGATTTAGGTACAGCTAACACACTCATTTATGCACCAGGACGGGGCATTATCTTGAATGAACCGACGGTGGTGGCAATTCGCCACAGTGGTTCACAAAAAATTGTTGCAGCCGTTGGTCTAGATGCGAAACAAATGCTAGGTCGTACCCCTGCCAATATTTCTGCAATTCGTCCGATGAAAGATGGTGTGATTGCAGACTTTGAAGTCACCGAAACCATGTTAAACCAATTTATTGGTAAAGTGCATGAAAAACGTTTATTCCCACCAGCGCCGCGTGTTGTCGTCTGTGTGCCATGCAAATCAACACTGGTTGAACGCCGTGCCATTCGTGAGGCAGTTTACAATGCGGGTGCCCGTGATGTTCGCCTGATTGAAGAGCCGATGGCAGCAGCAATTGGTGCTGGTTTGCCAGTTGAGCAAGCATGTGGTTCGATGGTGGTCGATGTAGGTGGTGGTACGACAGAAATTGCCATCATTTCTTTACAAGGTTGTGTATACGCAGATTCTTTACGTATTGGTGGTGATGTCTTTGATGAACAGATCATTAATTATGTTCGTAAAGCACACGGCTGTGTGATTGGTGAAACAACTGCTGAACTCATTAAGAAAGAAGTGGGTATGGCCGTTGAAGATGAACACACCAAGAAACTTGAAATTGAAGTGCGTGGTCGTAATCTGGCAGAAGGTGTACCTCGCTCAATTACCGTGACTTCTGAGGAAGTGATGCAAGCGATTGCAGACCCTCTACAAAGCATTGTCAGTGCGGTAAAATCTGCACTTGAGCAAACACCTCCTGAACTTTCTTCAGATATCGCCGAACGTGGCATCGTCTTGACAGGTGGTGGTGCATTACTACGTAACTTGGATAAATTATTGGCACAAGAAACTGGCTTGCCAGTGGTTGTGGCTGAAGATCCTTTAACTTGCGTGACACGCGGTGGTGGAAAAGTCCTTGAGTTCTTTGACAACCCAAACCATGACATGCTTTTTGTAGGATAAAATAGGACAGGGCGGTGCAACCGAATATTTTTTCAAGACAACCGCCATCTTTTCGCTCATTCATTATTGCAGTCATTACGTGTTTGCTAGTGCTTTTCTTTGATTGGCGCATGCCTCATGTAGTGAAACCTGCGAGGGATGTCTTGTACGCAGCATATAATCCCATTTATGCGCTTGCAAGCTATCCAGTCATGTCGCGAGAGTGGCTGAATCAACAAACCAAGTCTGAAGAACAACTGCGTCGTGAAAATACTGCAATGCATGCTGAGTTGTTACAAGCGCAAGTACGTCTGCAAAAACTTTCTGAACTTTCAGCCGAAAACGCCCGTTTACGTGGTCTGCTCGACACGCCTTTAATTATTGATGGCCGTATGGCAATTGCTGAAGTCATTGGGACTGATGTAGATCCATTACGTCATATTATTGTGATTAACCGAGGCAAAGCTGACCGTCTTTATCTGGGACAAACGGTGTTGGATGACCACGGAATTATGGGGCAGATTATTAACGTCTACCCACATAGTGCGCGTGTACTCCTATTGTCTGATAAAGAAAGTTCTCTATCTATTCGGATTGAGCGCACAGGTATGCGTGCAATTGTGTCGGGTACAGGTGATTCTGGAATCTTGCAAATGCAATATGTTCCAACCAGTGCAGATCTTGTTGTTGGGGATCGTGTGTATAGTTCAGGTTTGGGCGAGCATTTTCCAGCAGGGTATCTGGTCGGTACAGTGTCGAAAATTCAGCGACATAATTCAGGGGAATTTGCCCAGATTGATGTCACACCAGCAGGTCAACTTGCAGGCGGACATTATGTCGTCGTGCTGTTTTCTGACTCTCTAGCGAAGGAGCAGCCTTATGCTAGTCGCTAATTATCGGCCTCAGAAACCTAGAGATCCATTTATCTGGATTGTGATTTCGACAGTGTTGGCATCTGTGCTGGTGGTCTATCCATTGGCATATGATGCGTCAGCATGGCGACCATGTATCATGCTGTTGGTGATGCTGTTTTGGGTACTGTGTCAGCCAACATGGTGTGGCGTATGGTTTGCTTTTGGTCTGGGTATTTTTACCGACTTGCTGCTTGACGCACCGCTTGGGCAAAATGCGCTGATTTATGTCGTGATTACTTTTGCAGCACGTTACTTTATTCGTGAACGTCGAGTTCTCACTTTTCTGAATTTATGGATTATTGCGATTCTTGCGATTTTGGCTTATGTCATTTTTGTTTGGGTGACGCAGGTGATGGCGGGTATTAACTATCCTGTCATGCGCCGTTGGCCACCATTAATCAGCAGTGTTTTTGCTTGGCCTGTGTTATATTATTGCTTGAAAAAATGGCGCGCTTGATTTTGGCTTCAAGCTCACCACGTCGTCGTGAGTTGCTTTTACAGCTTGGTTTACAATTTGAGGTCTTTAGCCCTGAAATTGATGAAAGCATCTTGGAAGGTGAGTTGGCCTCTGAGTATGTTGCGCGGCTTGCACAAGCCAAGGCTCAAGCAGTATTACGCAGGTTTTCAGATGCAACCGTGATTGCTGCTGATACCAGTTTGTCTGTCGATGATGAAATTATCGGGAAACCTGAATCCAAAGCACATGCGTTTAGCATTTGGCAAAAACTCTCAGGACGTTGTCATGATGTATTGACAGGTGTTTGTGTTGCAAATGCTGAGCAGATTTTATATCAAGTGGTGCAGACTCAAGTCGAGTTTCAGCCACTTACGCCGAATGATATGGAAAATTATTGGGCCACAGGCGAGCCTGTGGGGAAAGCAGGTGCTTATGCCATACAAGGGCAGGCAGCGCAGTATATTCCCCGTATTGTAGGCAGTTACACCAATGTGGTTGGATTGCCGTTGCATGAAACAATCAAGCTATTAAAAGCGGTTAATGCATCAAACTGATCGCTTTACAAGAATTCTTATAATGTTTTGAGTTTATTATGTCAGATGAATTGCTGATTAATGTCACGCCGATGGAGTGCCGCGTCGCATTAATTGAAAATGGAACAGTAAATGAGCTTTTTGTCGAACGTACGGTAAAACGTGGTTTGGTTGGTAATATCTATAAAGGCAAAGTCGTGCGCGTACTTCCTGGTATGCAGGCTGCTTTTGTCGATATTGGTTTATCGAGAACTGCATTTTTACATATTAACGATATGGTCTGGTCACGTAACCAGCCAACGCCCAATGTTTTTGATCTCCTTCAACCTGGGCAAATCCTGACGGTTCAGGTGATGAAAGATATGCTGGGAACCAAAGGCGCACGCCTAAGTACCGATCTTTCAATTCCCTCGCGTTATTTGGTTTTAATGCCGTTTGGTAACCATATCGGAGTTTCTCAGCGTATTGAATCAGAACAAGAGCGTGATCGCTTGCGGACATTGATTGAAAAAATCCAGAAAGAGCATCAGTTACCAGGTAGTGTGATTGTGAGAACGGCTGCTGAAGGAATTGATGAAGCCTCAATTGCACAGGATATGAATTATCTGGCAAAACTCTGGGAATATATCCAGCGTAAGCAAAAAAGTATTGCGGTGCCTTCTCTTATTTTTGAAGAATTACCATTACATCAGCGTATCGTACGTGATCTGGCATCTGAATCGACCAGTAAGATTTGCATCGATTCACGAGAAATTCATGCAAAACTCAAAGATTTTATTGATGAGTTTATGCCAGAAATGCAAAGCCGCCTGATTCATTATCCAGGTGAGCGTCCGCTATTTGATCTTTACAATGTTGAAGAGGATATTCAAAAAGCCTTACAAACCCGCGTGGCATTGAAGTCTGGTGGCTACCTGATGATTGATCAGACTGAAGCCATGACCACTATTGATGTTAATACGGGGTCTTATGTGGGTGGACGTAGCCTTGAAGACACTGTGTTTAAAACCAATATGGAAGCGACTCAGGTGATTGCCCGCCAGTTACGCTTACGTAATTTGGGTGGCATTATTATTATTGACTTTATTGATATGCAAGAAGCCACGCATCGTGATGAAGTCATGAAGCAGTTTGAGCGCATGCTTGAGCGCGATCATGCTAAAACTAAAATTACACAGGTTTCCGAGCTTGGTCTGGTCGAAATGACGCGTAAGCGTACCCGTGAATCACTTGAACACTTGTTGTGTGAGTCATGTCCAACCTGTCAGGGGCGCGGTTTTGTAAAAACAGCAGAAACGGTATGCTATGAAATTTTCCGTGAAATTTTACGCTATGCACGTGCTTATCAATCTCAGGCAGGATTTATGGTGGTTGCCAATCCATTAGTGATTGACAGATTGTTAACTGCCGAAGCGCCAGCAGTGGCAGATTTAGAGCACTTTATTAACCGAGTAATCAAATTTCAGGTGGAAAACCTCTATACGCAAGAGCAATACGATATCATTCTTAGTTGATTTTGTAACAGAATTTCGCATAAGCCTTGTTACAACTCGCTGTTTACTTTCATTGAGCATTTCCCAATACTATAAACTTAAGTGAGTAGCCAAAGACCTTTAGTCTTAGCCAGATGGGGAATTGAAATATGCATATGCGAGAAGATAACAATTTGACAAACCATACTCAAACCAACGCAGAGCATCGTCCTGTTAAAAACGATTGTTATATGGTTGATGAACACGGTAAAGAAGTCCAGATCACCACTTCAATGGTACAAGATATTTGTATTAAGTTGCTTGAGCAATGTCGTACAGTCAGAAGTTAAAATAAAAGGGCGAATCATACGCCCTTTTATTTGTGTTAAAAAATTGAAAAGTTGGGTTTAACCCACGTGTTTTAAATCTGCTTTCTGCTCTTCAGAGACAGATACCGTTCCAAGGTGGCGCTCATAATTTTGAATTTCTTGTTCAAGGAGCATCAGTAAACTTTGTACTTTAGGTAAAGTATTACGGCATGCCACAATTCCCACTTCAAGTTTATCTAAATAACTCGTCAGCGTAATATTCAATGCCTGTCCATCAAAGACAACAGATGCGGGATATAGCGCTTCTAGTTTCGCTCCATTCCAGTACAGCGGTTCACGTGGACCTGGAACATTGGAAATCACGAGATTAAATGCCTGATGCTTAGGCATCAGCCCAGAAATAATATTTAAACCCGCAGCAGCATATACAAATGCGCTATAGCCTAAAATTTGGTCTTGGGTCATGCGCTTAAAGCGGGTTTTGGCGTTACTGACGCTACGCGAAATAATTTTTGCACGTTCAATCGGGTCACTGATATGTGTTGCCAGATTGGCAAGAATCATGGTGATGCGGTTGCTGGTATCAGAGTCATTATCTGAACGGATTGAGGTCGGTACCATTGCAATCAGTGGCTTGGCAGGCAGGCTGTTCAAGCTTATCAAGTATTCACGTAAAGCACCTGAGCAGACCGAAAGAATCACATCATTTAAGGTAATCTGTAAGGCTTTGGCAATATGACGGAAGCGCTGCAGGTTAAAAGATTGTGCTGCAAAACGTCGAGATGCACTGATACGCTGGTTTAAAATACAGGCAGGGGCCTGAAAGCTTGAGACGTAGTCAGGGTCATGGCGACGGTCATGTAGAGCCTGAGTCAGTTCATGATATACGCCAGGCACAATATTCATTTGTTGTTTTAAGTGGTCTAGCTTACTGCTCAAGCGGCGAACGGGATTCTTGTTCTCTTGTTGTGGGCGGCGCTTTTCAATACACCACGGCGGTACGATGCTGTGAATATTCGGATCTTTGGCAAAAGATTTTTCCATCAAACGCATACTGGCGACACCATCAACCATGGCATGATGAATTTTGAAGTACATTGCAAAACGGTTGCCTTCAATACCTTCAATGATAGTACATGTCCAAAGTGGTTTGGCGCGGTCAATTAAAGTGCCATGTTCTTGTGAAATGTAAATCAGCAGCTCGCGAATACGTCCAGGGTGAGGCAGGGCAATATGTCGAAAGTGATGGTCAAGATCAAATTCGTCATCTTTATCCCAAAATAGGCCATTGAGGGTATTGTTGAATGGTGCAACGGGTTTGCATTTTGAATTACGAATATCAGTAACCAAGTCCTGAATAAAGGTCGTAGGAGAGTTTTTGGGAATTTGAAATAGAAACAATCCCCCTACATGCATAGGCTGCTGTCTTTTTTCTAGAGATAAAAAAATAAAGTCGATTGGGTGTAATGGTCGCATTACGATGTGCCTCACTGCCTATGCCTATTTATTCAGTATATGACTGATTGTCATTCTATTTTTGCTTACTTTTGTTATAAGTATATACTGAAAAATCAGTCGTCCAAACTATCAGTATAAATAAATAACCACTGCAAAGCAGTGGTTATTTATAAAAAGTCTATAACAAATTATTTTTTCAAGTTGCCAGCATGCAAGCCACATTCTTTATGTGTCGCTTCTTCCCACCACCAGCGACCTTCACGTTCGTGCTGGTTGGGTAAAACTGCACGTGTACAAGGTTCACAGCCGATGGATATAAAACCACGCTCATGTAGTGCGTTATATGGGATTTCCATCATGCGAATATAATTCCACACGTCAGCACTTGACCAGTTGGCAAGCGGGTTGTATTTGATGAGTTGTTTGCCTGGGCCTGAAAAGCCTGCATCGGCTTGAATCACTGGAATTTCATTACGTGTGCCTGGACTTTGATCTTTGCGCTGACCTGTAATCCAGCCATCAAGTGTTGCCAGTTTTTTACGAAGCGGCTGAACTTTACGCACACCACAACATTCCTGATGCCCATCTGCAAAAAAGCTAAACATGCCTTTTTCAGTCACCAGTTTTTGTACAGCTTCAGATTCTGGGAAGCAGATTTCAATATCGATTTTATAAAATTTGCGAACGGCTTCTAAAAATTGATAGGTTTCTGGATGTAAGCGTCCTGTATCTAAGCTAAACACGCGAAACGGTTTGCGCAGGCGATAGGCCATATCAATCAGCACGACGTCTTCTGCACCTGAGAAGGAAATGGCAACTTCGCCCTGTTGGTTTAAAGCAAGCTCAAGAATTTCACTTGGTGATTTGTCTGTATATTCGGCAGCAAGTGCATCAATCAGATCAATAGAGGGAATGGTGTCGGTCATGGTTATTCCTGGCTGTCAGCTTGGATGCTTATTAATAAGACAGAGATAAAGTCAAAATGAAATAAAGTAAAGCATAAAATCAAGAGATAAATAAAAGGTAAATACTTATAAGTAAAATCGATTTAAGTAATATCATCCAATTCGTCAGGTTTGGCGCTATGATCCTCAAATTTTGAACAACGAACAATATGAGAAAAGGTCGATAGAAATCATTTGCCTTGACCTGAATAGCGATATCATTTTGCTTGAAAATAGCGTTTAAGCAATCAGAAGCATATAACTTGCCATATTCCAAAGCATGACATGTGGGTCATGCACCATTTAAATGGTTTAAAACTGCATGACTTATTATTGAATGTTCCAACAATATAATTTAGCAATTTTCAGATATTTATAAAGATGAAAAGTTAAAAGATATCGTGCATTGAGTGTCATCGCGTACGATGATAAACTAAAATGTGAAGGTGTAGAGCATCTATGTCTTATTCGTATTTTGCAAAAATCCAACTAAAATAATCAAAATTTTATTGAAATGACGCATAGCATTTTTTACTGAGCAGTATAATCGTGGCATTGTTTTTCCTTATCTCCCAAACTTTAAGATGGTTATGTCTATATCTACTCAACCAGCGCAGCAAGGAAGCTGGATTAGTGTGATAGCACTCGCTTTAGCCGCTTTTATTTTTAATACCACAGAATTTGTGCCTGTTGCATTGCTCAGTGATATTGCACAAAGTTTTCATATGCAGGCTGAACAGGTCGGCATTATGTTGACGATTTATGCATGGGTGGTGGCTCTGACTTCATTACCAATGATGCTGATGACCCGCAATATGGAACGCAAGGCATTATTACTGTCGATCTTTTTACTGTTTATGATGAGTCATTTGCTGTCGAGTATTGCCAGTAATTTTATGATTCTCTTGATCAGCCGTATCGGGATTGCTTTTGCACATGCTATTTTCTGGTCAATTACCGCGTCATTAGCGGTGCGTGTTGCCCCCGCAGGAAAAGGGGTGCAGGCACTTGGATTACTTTCTACAGGAACGGTACTGGCACTGGTACTGGGGATTCCATTTGGTCGGGTGATTGGTGAATGGTTTGGCTGGCGCAATACCTTTGCACTGATTGCAGGCTTGGCGCTGTTGACCATGCTTATTCTTTGGACCACGCTACCTAAATTGCCAAGTCAAAACTCGGGTTCATTGAGTAGTTTACCTATCTTGCTCAAACGTCCTGCATTGCTCTTATTGTATCTTGCAACGATTGTGGTGATTACCGCGCAATTTACTGGCTATAGTTATATAGAACCTTTTACCTTGCATATTGCACATTTTCAATCGGCACAAACCACGTCACTATTGTTGATTTATGGTGGTTCAGGAATTTTGGCGTCAGTTTTGTTTAGCCGATTTAGTCGTAAATTCCCAAAAACTTTTGTGATGGCATCTAGTCTAGGAATCAGTATCTCAATGTTGCTGTTGTTGCCATTGGCAACTCATGTAATGGGTTTAATGACGCTCACCGTATTTTGGGGGCTGGCAATTATGAGTTTTGGTCTGGCATTGCAGTCCAAAGTTTTGCAATTAGCCCCTGATGCCACAGATGTTGCCATGTCATTATTTTCAGGGTTATATAATGTCGGAATTGGCGGCGGCGCGTTGCTCGGCAGCATCGTCAGTTTGCATTATGGTTTACAGTCGATTGGAATGATTGGTGGCGTTTTGGGCTTAATCGGTTGTGTAATCTGTTTTGTGATGATCAAACGACCTGATTTTATGCCAAAAGCAAGACATTAATTAATAAGCAACGGTACGCGTAAAGAGTAACGGTTCAGCTCCCAGATTGGCATAGCTGTAGGGAACGGAGCTGGCATAGACAAAAGATGAACCTGCACTGAGCTGATGTTGCACACCATCTAGCGTCAGGGTCAATGAACCTTGCACAATATACAGCAGTTCGCTCCAGCCTTCGGGATCGGCTTCTGCCTGATAAACATCACCACTGGCAAGTGACCATGTCCATAATTCAACCTGTTGCTGGGCAGGGGCAGAGCAGTGTAGCTCGGCAAAGCTATTGCCATTTGTACTTTGCCAAGTTTTAACACGATGAATATGTGGATTTTTTGCAGTAGGTGAGCTGACTAACTCGGCAAAAGAAACCTGTAAAACACTGGCAATCGCAGCCAGTTTGGTCAGGCTGATATTCATTTCGCCTGATTCCAAGCCTGCAATGGTACGCCGACTGACCCCAGACTGATCTGCCAATTGTTGTTGGCTGAGTTGGTGTTGTTCGCGTAAGCGTTTCAGGTTATCACTGACATATTCTAAAATTCCCTGTTGAGTCATGCATGAACACCATAAAACTGCGAATTAACCGTCGGGAAGATTAGCATATTTGTGCAATATATTGCGCAAAAAACTTAATGATTATATGATGTGCAGTATATTGCACAATTTGTTCAAAATCATGCCTAAAACTTTTTTGCATACTTATGCGCCGCAGCTCTCCTTAATCTTGATCACCTTGATTTGGGGCAGTACATTTCTCATCGTCCAGCATGCATTGAGTGCCAGTTCGCCGATGTTTTTTGTGGGTTGCCGTTTTGCAGCAGCAGCGGGCATTATGACGGTATTGTCTTGGAAAATACTGTCTGGCATATCGCGCTATGATGTCATTGCAGGTGGATACATTGGGATCATGATTGCAATTGGTTATGGTGCACAAACCATTGGTCTGCAAACAATTTCGAGTAGTGAGTCTGCTTTTTTAACCGCGCTTTATGTCCCGATGGTCCCTATTTTACAATTGTTGATCTTTAAGAAAGTACCCAAACCGATGATGTGGTGCGCCGCAGCTTTTGCATTTATTGGCTTAATTTTATTGACTGGAAATGGTTTTTCACGCATTCAGCTGAATGCAGGGCAAATGATTACTTTATTTGGTGCGATTGCGATTGCCATGGAAATTATTCTGATCAGTTACTTTGCAGGACGGGTTAATACGCAATGCGTCACGGTTATTCAGTTATTGATTGCTTCAGTTTGTGCATTTGTCAGTATGCCAATGGTCGGGGAAGTGAGCATTCCACATTTTAGCTGGACCTTATTCTTTACGGTCACTGGATTAGGCCTTGCGAGTGCACTGATTCAGTTAACCATGAACTGGGCGCAACGTTCGGTTGACCCTTCACAAGCGGCGATTATTTATGCGGGTGAACCTGTTTGGGCAGGTGTCTTTGGGCGCTTGGCAGGTGAGCGCTTAGGGGGAATGGCATTGCTGGGTGGATTGTGTGTGGTTTTTGGAGTGATCTTAAGTGAAATGAAGTGGAGTCGGAAAAAGAAGCCTTCTAAAGTTGCTTATGAAGATCACAGCTAATATAGCGGATCATTGAATTCAGTCTCACACGAAAAACCTTATGAAATAGTATTTTACGAAAATACTTTTGCACGATGATCTTTAAAGTTGAGTTATCGCATTTCAAAGCATCTATGTGATAGCAAACTGGATTACTGTTTTATATTGCGATAGCTCGACAACTTACGCTGTTTCAAGACTCGGCACTTCAAGGGCTGTATAAGCATGTTGCAGATCATTGGATTGAGCCCAAATTATTTCATTATTTAAACCAATGGTTTCTTTCATCATCTTTACTCGCCGTTGTTCTTCCTAAGCAACATTGAGGTTCCATTTCAATGAAGCACAAGAGAAATCAAATCGACTTATGAAAGAAAATCTATGGAGTATCCATGGCAATCTGTATTTTTTATTTAAGAGCAGATTGAATCAGTGGATAGGCATTATTCAGCAATATACCTTGTGCTTTTGCATTGGGATGAACCAGATCTTTTTGCATGAGTTGATTATTGCCTGCAATGCCTTGCATGAAAAATGGCAATAACTGAACTTTGTATTGTTGACTCACCGTACGGTAACTTTGTTCAAAGGCTTTACTGTATGCCGTGCCGTAATTGGGTGGAATCTTCATACCTAGCACAATCACTTTGGCATGAGCTTGCTGGCTCAGTTGAATCATTTTTGCCAGATTCTGCTGTAACGTTTGCGGGGGTTGCCCACGTAAACCATCATTGCCGCCCAGTTCCAAAACCACAACATCGGGGCGATGAGTTTTTAAGGCTAAAGGAAAACGTGCCAGCCCGCCTGAAGTGGTTTCGCCACTCACACTGGCATTGACCACGTTGTGTTTTTTCGGATACTGTTGTTCAAGACGTTTTTGTAATAAATGAACCCAACCTTGTTCGGGGTTCAAACCATAACCAGCACTAATACTATCACCATAGACCATCACAGTTTTTGCTGTTGCTGTATGTGTACCCAATATACCTGTGCCAATCAATGCAAGTACTGAAACATAGACCGCGTGTTTGTTATTTTGCATTTGGCTTGTCCTATGATTTTTTATGGATGTTTCTCATCATGCCACAACCGATTCTTCGCGCCCAGCATTTAAGCCAGCAAATTCAGGTTCAAAACAAAACCCTGCAAATCTTACAAGATATTCAGCTTGAAATTTTTGCAGGAGAGCAGGTTGCGATTACGGGGCGTTCGGGTTCAGGCAAATCAACTTTATTGGGTTTGTTGGCAACGCTGGATCAAGCCAGTTCAGGGCAGCTCTGGTTATGTGAGCAACCTGTACATGAGCTAAATGAAGAACAGCGGGCAAAATTGCGTTTGCAATACACAGGATTTGTTTTCCAGTCTTTTCAGTTACTCAGTCATTTGTCAGCATTGGAAAATGTACTGTTACCGTTACGCCTACAGCCTAATTTTCATTATGCCACTGCGGTTGCCAAGGCTAAAAAACTGTTGCAACAAGTGGGTTTGGAACGTCAAATTGATCAGACGCCACAAGTTTTGTCGGGTGGAGAGCAGCAGCGTGTTGCGATTGCCCGAGCACTGGTGGCAGAACCGAAAATCATCTTTGCCGATGAACCGACTGGAAACTTAGATGAACAAACAGCGCAAGAAGTAGAGCAGCTGTTATTTCGTCTCAATCAGGACATGGGCGTAACGCTGGTACTGGTGACGCATGACATGAATCTGGCATCGCAATGTCAGCGGCATTTTATTTTGCATGATGGACAGCTTTGTGAACAACAGGGGTAGCCTATGAATCATTTGATTAAACCCTTATTGCAGCAGAGTTTTCGCAGTCAGGGCGTGTGGCTGCTGATTGTGGCTCTCAGTCTGGCGATTTGTGCTACAACTGCCTTGAAATTTAGTAATGGGCAAATTCAGCAAGCGATTTTATTGCAAGCAGCGCAATTGCTGGGTGGTGATATGGCGATCACAGATACCAAGCCGATTGCTGCCGAATATATCCAGCAGGCAAAACAACAGCAGTTGCAACAGGCTCAGGTGACGGTCTTTAGCAGTATGGCACATACGCAAGATCAGTTTGTGATGGTCACGGTCAAAGCCATTGATCAGGCATTTCCGTTGCGAGGGAGTTTACAGATTCACCCTGCTACGCGACAGATTCAGGCGGGAGAGGTCTGGTTGAGTCAACGTGCCCAAGACTTGTTGCACGTCAAACTGGGTGACGCGGTGTTTATTGCCGATGCTGAATTTAAATTTACAGGGTTGATTGAGCAAGACAGCAATCAGGAAACAGGCTTTTCTGGTTTCTCGCCAACAGTGATGATCAATCAGCAAGATGTGGTACGCACACATGCCATTCAGGCAGGCAGTCGGATTGAATACCGTTTGTTACTGGCAGGTCAGGCTCAGGCGGTAGAGGATTATCAGCACTGGTTTAACTTAAAAAATCCACATGCCAGTGACCCACAGCGTGATCCTGCCAATGCCGATAATAATCTGCAATTACGCTCTGCAAAACAGGGCAATACCCGTTTACTCAAGCCGCTAGAAAATCTAGATACTTTCCTGCAACTCACCAATTTGCTGACGATTTTACTCTGTGGTGTTGCGATTGCCTTGTCGAGTCGCCGTTATGTGCAACAAACTCAAGATCAGATTGCGTTACTGCGTTGTCTAGGCGCCAGTCAACGTCAAATCATGGGTGCAATTGCGATTTTACTCTTAATTGTCATGCTGATTGCTTCAGGCATCGGAGGGATTTTAGGCGGGTTATTGGGTATCGGGTTATTACAACTGATGCTGCAATTTGTGCCGAGTCTTCAGATGCAAATTGAAGTGCTTAGCAGTATTTTACAACCTTTACCGATTGGCTTTTTAACCAGTGCCATCGTCTTACTTGGGTTTATTTTCCCCAATATTTACCAGCTCTTGCGGACACCACCAATTCGGGTGATTCGCCAAGTACCCGCTTTTGGGCGAGTTTATGTCTGGACATTTTTAACAGGTCTAACCAGCCTGATTTTATTTAGTGTGTTGTTGACGCATGCGATTCAACTGACCTTGCTCGTGCTGCTGAGTGTTTGTGTTGTTGGGCTGTTGATGTATGGCATGTTATGGCTGGTTTTGCGTGAGATTAAACGCAGCCAAAGTAACTGGGCAATGTATGTGCGTGTGCCATCGCAAACAGCGTTACAAATGACGGCGTTGGCACTTGGAATTAGCCTGATTTCGGTGCTGATTGTGCTGCGTACAGACTTGTTATCGCGTTGGCAGCAAGAACTTCCAGCCAATACGCCGAATCAGTTTATTTATGGTTTGTCACCCATGGATAAGCCAAGTTTTGAGCAACAACTGCAACGCTATGGCTGGGGAAATACGCTACTCTATCCCAATGTACGTGGACGCTTGATTGCACATAACGATCAGGCATTTACCCCACAGCAGATTGAACAAAATAACGGTTTACGCCGTGAACTTAATCTGACCCAGTCTGCAAGCTACCCTGCCGATAATGTTATTACGCAAGGCACAGCTCAACTGCAAAAAGCAGGTGAAGTTTCAGTAGAAGAAAAAACTGCGCAAAGCTTGGGAATTCGGGTGGGTGATCGCTTAACTTTTGCATTGCCCGAAGGCGAACTGCATGCCAAAGTGGTGAATTTACGTCAGGTTGACTGGCAAAGTTTCAGTCCGAATTTTTTCTTTATTTTTGCTCCGAAAACTTTGGATGAAAATGCAGGCAGCTACCTTGCCAGCTTGTATGTGCCATATCGAGACAAAGCTAAGTTATTACAGTTAATTCAGCAGCATAGTACGACAGTCTTTATTGATGTTGGCATGATTCTGGAGCAAATCAAACATCTGCTCAATGTCATGGTGCAGATTGTTACGCTACTGGCGATTCTGGTGGCAGTTTCTGGGATTTTGGTGCTGTTGGCCTGTCTGAACTTACTCATGGATGAACGCAAAAAAGAAGTAGCGTTAATGCGCGCTTTTGGTAGTTCTCAGGCACAAATCAAAAATATGCTAACCCGTGAATTTGCCATGATGGGGCTGTTGTCGGGGCTAGTTGCCTGTTTGTTTGCCGAGGTGATTAGTGCGATTGCCAGTTCGAAGTTGCAGTTAAGTCTGCAACTTCATGTAGGTTTGTGGCTGAGTTTGCCTGTCGGTATGGCGATCTTGTGTGCGTTGGTCGGGCGTTATCGTCTAACTTATCTGACACGGATTAGCCCGTTAAAAAGTCTGCGTGAGCAAAGCTAGGCAGGCATATCAAACTGTTTCAGGATCAGGTGCCATAAGGGCAGTAAGCCTGCTTGGACAAGATGCTGACAGTACAGATAACTGGCAATTAACAGCGCAATCCCGACACTCAGGCCAAGCAAACTGCCAAGGGTATTACGTTCGTGAACGGTACAGCGATACCAGATCAGGCTTTGCACGACACCCATGATTGCACCGCCCAAATGCGCGGCATTGTTAATGTTGGGAATCAGCATACCCAAGGTGAGGTTAATGCCCATAATGAGCAATAAACTACGTTTCACCAGTACAAAAGGCACATTGGGTAGGTTAGGAAATAATGACAAGACAGTCAGCGCACTGCCCAAGCCCATAATTGCGCCCGATGCACCTGCATTGACGCTCGGTAGCAGGGCAGTATTGGCGGTTTCTAAGTACAAATAACTATGATGAATATTTAACCAGCTACTGAGCAAGCTGCCAGCTAAGCCACAGCAGATATACATGCCTAGAAAATAAAAACGTCCGAAAATCTGCTCGGCAAGACTGCCAAAAATATACAGTGCCCACATGTTGAGTGCCAAATGCAGAAAACCAAAATGAAAAAACATACTGGTAAATAACCTCACTGGCTCAGACAAAAAGGTCAATGGTGCAAAGTCTGCTCCCCAAGTCAATGCAGCGTCAATGCTTGGTTGACTTGGATTGATACCGACTGCAATTTGCCATAAATATAACCCAACATTGATACCAATTAAGGTGGCTGTAATCCACCAAAGCTGAACATCAAGGTTGCTGCGATAAAACGGAGGCTGTTGCATCTCAGACATGGTATGCTGTGTCGATTTTTTAAAAACTCAGCTTAACATATCGGGTGAGATTGGGAGTAGTTGCACATCATGAAAACATTGTTCATGCGTATTTTTTTGATTTTAATGACTTTGTTTATGGTGGTTCAACTCTGGATCTTTGCCAGTTTGTTGTGGTGGCGAACGCACCCCGTAGACCGCAGCATGTTTATGCGTATCGATGCATTTCAGTATCCTGATGAAACGCTACAACATAAGTGGCGTGATTATGATGAAATCAGCAATCAGTTTAAACATGCTGTCGTGGCAGCGGAAGATGGTAAGTTTTTGCACCATCATGGCTTTGACTTTGAAGGGATGCAGGTTGCCTTACATCGTAACGAAAAAGCAGATGAAATTGTGGCGGGTGGTTCGACCATTTCTCAGCAACTGGCAAAAAACCTGTTTTTGTTTAATCAGCGTTCTTTCGTTCGCAAAGGGCAAGAAGCCATTGCGACATGGATGATGGAACGTATGTGGTCAAAACAACGCATTCTTGAAGTGTATATGAACTCGGTAGAACTGGGGGCTAACATTTATGGTGTCGAAGCGGCATCACGTCATTATTTTCATAAAAGTAGCAAAAATCTGACACGTGAACAGGCGATTTTCTTAGCGGCTTTATTGCCGAATCCACGTTATTATCAGCAACATCCTGAAGATGAGAAATTTAGATTCCGTAAGCGTTTTATTGCGAAATACATTCGATATAGCCAAATTCCAACATAGACATATTCACTTGCATAGTTTATGTTCAAACTTTATGAAATTGTCATAAATATGCAGCATACTGCTCAAATAACATGAAAAATACGTATGGAACGACATATGAATACCGAAGTATCTCCTGCGCCGACACCAGCACCTGTTGCTAAACGTGTAACTGCCGCGGATTATGCTTATAACGACCGTTATATTAATCGTGAACTCTCGATTTTAGATTTCCATTTACGGGTGCTTGAACAAGCTGTAGATCCATTACACCCATTACTTGAACGCTTAAATTTTTTATTAATTTTTTCACGCAACCTCGATGAATTTTTTGAGATTCGTGTTGCGGGTGTCATGGAACAACTGACTTTGGGTAATGAAAGTCATAGCCCAGATGGTTTGACTCCCAAGCAAGTTTTAGAACAGATCTCAAAAACTGCGCATATCGCGATTGAACGTCAGTATCGTATTTTAAATCAGGAAATTCTAGCGCGCTTACGTGAAGAGGATATTTGCTTCTTGCGCCGTGGGGAGTTAACTCCTGCGCAAACGGCATGGATTAAGAAGTATTTTCAAGAACAGGTTGCGCCTGTACTCACGCCAATTAGTTTAGATCCAGCGCATCCATTTCCGCGTTTAGTCAATAAAAGCTTAAACTTTATTGTCACTTTAGAAGGTAAAGATGCCTTTGGTCGTCAAATTGATCTGGCGGTCGTACCTGCGCCACGTTCATTACCACGAGTAGTTCGCTTGCCTGATGAATTGACCGATGGTAAAGAACACCATGTCATGCTATCAGCGATTATTCATGAGCATGTTTCTGATTTATTCCCTGGTATGACTGCAACAGGCTGTTATCAGTTCCGCGTCACACGAAATGCTGACTTGGCTTTGAATGAAGATGTTGATGATTTAGCAAAAGCACTCAAAGGTGAACTCAGCTCACGCCGTTTTGGTCGCGCAGTGCGTTTGGAAGTGACAGAAAACTGCCCGAAACATATTTATGAGTATTTGCTGAATGAATTTGAGCTGGATGAAGACCAGCTTTATAAAGTTGATGGTCCTGTCAATTTGGCACGCTTGTTGTCGAATTTCAAACGCCCACATCTAAAATATGATGCGTTTACGCCAGTGATTCCAAAGGTGCTAACCAAGTCTGAAAATATCTTTGCGGCAATGCGTAAACAAGATATTTTACTGCATCATCCGTTTGAATCTTTTGCGCCAGTGATTTCATTTCTGCGTGAAGCTGCGCGTGATCCACAAGTCTTGGCGATCAAGCAAACTTTGTACCGTAGTGGAGCAAACTCAGAGATTGTGCAGGTGTTGGCAGAAGCCGCTCGTAATGGCAAAGAAGTTACTGCTGTAATCGAGTTGCGTGCCCGCTTTGATGAAGAGTCCAATATCGAAGTTGCTAATGTTTTGCAAGAGGCAGGAGCAGTCGTGGTATACGGTATTGTGGGTTATAAAACCCATGCCAAAATGATTTTGGTCGTACGCCGTGAAAACAATAAATTGGTACGTTATGCACATTTGGGTACAGGTAACTATCATGCGGGTAATGCACGAATTTATACCGACTATGGCTTGCTGACTACAGAGAAAGAACTTTGCGAAGATGTGCATCGCATTTTCCAAGAACTGACAGGTATGGGGAAAATGGCAAAGCTGAAAAAGCTGCTACATGCGCCATTTACCTTACATAGCCACCTCGTTAGTTGTATTGATGATGAAATTGCAGCCGCAAAAGCAGGTAAAGAAGCAAGAATCATCATTAAAGTGAATGCTTTGACTGAAGTTCAGCTCATTAACAAACTCTATGAAGCTTCACAAGCTGGTGTACAGATTGACTTGATTATTCGTTCAATTTGTTGCTTACGCCCAGGGCTACCTGGTTTATCAGAAAATATTCGGGTACGTTCAATTGTTGGGCGTTTTCTTGAACATACGCGAGTGTATTATTTTGCCAATCAGGGCAATGCGCGAATTTACTGTTCAAGTGCTGACTGGATGAACCGCAACTTGTTTAATCGTGTGGAAGCCTGTTTCCCGATCGAAGATCCTTCACTGCGTAAACGCATTTATCAGTTTGGTTTGCTTAATTATTTACAAGATAATCAGCAGGCATGGTTGTTGCAAGGTGACGGGGTTTGGGTACGTGTACAGCCAAAACAAGGCGAGCCATTATATAATGCTCAGCAAACCTTGCTTGAATCCTTCCGCTAAATATAAAGCTTCTGTTGGAGCTATTTCCCAAAATATTTAAATGAAAAGCCTCAATTGAGGCTTTTTTGTATTTTTCAGATACTGCAATTCAGTGCTTTGAATGCTTAACGTTTTATTTCGATAGGCTCAGTATGCTCGCGGGCTTCGTGTAGAGTTTTATACAGTTTGGCAGAAATGAAGATGCACTGCATAAAGTTATCTCGAGATAAGTTGTCTATGAGATATTTTAAAAGTCATATGAATGAGATGGATGTTTGATGCATAGTATTGAATAAATTTAAAGCGTTAGGCAGACTTGGTATTCAAGTTATATCTTAAACTTGATAACGATAAGAATTCTTTAATTTGAATATGCTGATGCAACAAGACCTCTGTGGCTCAATCTCGGATTTTATTCGTTATGCCATTTACTATTTCACATGCTGTGCTTGCTTTACCACTTAGAAAATTATTTAAACATCAGTTGCCTATGGCAGGTCTTGCAATAGGATGTATGGCACCTGACCTTGCGTGGCTATTCAGCGCGAATGTGCAATCACACCAATGGTCTAGTCTGGTTTTTCCCGATTTATTGGTTGGTTTATTCTTTGCAGCAATATGGTATTTGATTTGGCGTCCTATATTTTATGACTATTTTAGAATCAGGGATCCATTACAGATCGTCGATATAGATGGTTATTGTGATTTCTTTCTTAAATTATCTATAGCAATTATTTTAGGGACAATTACCCATGTCTTGTGGGATGGTTTTAGTCATGATGATGTTAAAAATATCGCTTTTAAGGAGCTTTTGAGTCAGCCGATTGTATTTTTAAATATACAGACTAAAGTTTCTATACTCACGCAGGTTTTATTTTCTATAGTTCCTCTTCCGATCATTTTTTACATATTATATTGCTATTATCAAGATCATAAGGATGTGCTTCAGGCGAGGTCGATAAGTTCACTATTCATCATATTGTGTGTTATCGGTGCAATGATCTTCGGCATAATACAGGTTGAAAAATTAGTAGAAAATCATGCTTATGAAACTGTTTCTTGGTTTTCTTATCAAATGTTGTCTGCAAGTGTTTTTAGCTTTTTTAGAGGATTTTTAAGCTGTTTCGTGCTAGCTTTTGGCATCTTGAGATTATTCTATATCAAGGTGCTGATATGCAATGAATAAAAAAGAGGAGCCGAAGCTCCTCAAATTGGTTATTTACGGGATTTATAGTCATAACTATATTGATAGTCATAACCGTAACCGTAAGCGCCACTTGTTTTATGAATATCATTAAGAATAACACCATGTACTTCACGACCACTTTGTTTAAAGCGGTTGATGGTGATATCAACTTCTTTTAGGTGGGATTTCCCAAAACGAACCACCAATAAGTTTAAATCTACAGATTGCGAAATGATCGCTGCATCTGTCACTGCAAGAAGTGGTGGTGTATCAATCACAATATGATCATAGTATTGTTTTAATTGCTCAATAATAGCCGCGAATTTCCCATTGTTGAGTAGTTCAGCAGGATTTTTAGGTGACTTACCCCGAGCAATAAATGCCAAGTTTTCAACATTAGTATTCTGAATGACTTGATTTAGTTCTGTAACATTATCAGTGAGTAAATTTGAAAGACCAAGATTGTTAGAGTTAGCAAAATACTGTTGTAAGTAGCCGCGACGCATATCTCCATCAATCAATAGTACACGTTTACCACTTTGTGCCAAAATTGTGGCGAGGTTAATCGCAATAAAAGATTTACCGATTTCAGGAGATGTTCCTGAAATTAGAATGGCCTGATTACCATGCTCTTTGCCCAGTGCAAAATAAATAGCAGTACGTAAACTTCTTAAACTTTCGACAGCTCCATCTTCAGTATCTTTGACTGCTAAAATTGGTAACTGGCGCTTTTTCTTCAGTAAATGAGTGCGACGCAACTGTAACTCTGAACGAGGCACAGTCGCATAAACAGAGATATTAAATTCATCTTCAATTTGTGATGCATCTTTAATACCACTTTGCATCATACTACGAAGCAGCGCTAATAATATGCCAATGAAGCCACCTATAACAATTGAAAACACTAAGATAATCAGTTTTTTAGGTTTAATAGGTTTAATGGGTTCAATCGCCATATCGACAATACGGACATTCCCAATTTCACCAGCTTTTGCAACACTCATGGTTTGGTAAGTGTTTAAAAGGTTTGTATATAATTGATTTTTGACTTCAACATCACGGTAAAATTGCAAATATCTGCGCTGGATGTCGGGTAAACGTTTCAGTGTTGTATCGAGTTCACCAATTTTTTTATTAATTGCATCTAACTGTGCATTAACCTCCTGCATCATGGGATGTTCAGAGGTATATTTGGCAGCAAGTTCAGCTTGCTTTTGTTGCAATTGAGTTTTTTGTGTTTCAAGGTCAATACTTTGCTTTAAATACAGCTCGGATTCCTGATTAACATCTACCGTATTATTCGCTTCACGAAACGCATTAAATTTTCTTTCAGCATCGTCTAAATCTGCTTTAAGTTGTGGGAGCTGTTTATTTAAAAAAGCTAAGGTTTGTTCTTTTTCTGCGGAACTTTGTTGTACATTTTGAGCTTTATAGGTTGATAAAATCGTATTGAGCACATGGGTAATATGTAAACCATCTTGACCTTGGTAACTAACGTTAATAATACCCGTTTGCTTAACTGTTTCAGAAGCAGTGAGGTTGCTTTGAACAGTCTGCACAGCAGAAGGTAAAGATTGTTTTGTTAAAATATAATCTTGATTAATTGGCATTTTTGCAAAAATTGCGACACGCCATGTACCCTCAGTATTTGATGCGATATTGTATTGATTCAGCTTACCTTTGAATACCACAAGGTCTGTTCTTTTATCGGTTAGAGTCAGCTGATCACCAGAAATATGTAAAATGAGGGCTTTATCTTCAAAGCTTTCTGGAACTTTTAACTCTTGAATCGTGAAATTATCACTATCATTATGTACAGCAATATCTTGTACGGAATACTGGGTTTGAAAATCTGATTTAGTAATAATGCGCTGTAATAAAGAATTTTGTGTTGGGCTAACTTGAATGTTCAAGTTTAAGGTTTGTATGGTTGTGCCTAAGACTAAACGTGATTGTAAAATTTGAATCTCAGCTTGAGCTTGTTGCTGTCCAAGACCAGAATCCATGACACTCGATAACTGCTGACCTAAAAGTGCTGCAGAAGCACCGCCTTTGCCTGATTCAATCTGTACTAAACCATTTACAGCATACGTCGCTGGTGTTACACGTAAGTAGAGGATTGCACAGATGAAGCTCAGTAGCATACAAACAGCAATGAGTTTCCACTGCAGAATTAGTGAGTAAAATAATTCTTTTAAATCAATTGTATCGTCAGTCTGTTGCGTTGTATTCATTATCTTCACATTCTAAAATTACAAATATTCGTGCCAGTCTGCTAAGCAATGTTGAATGCTGCTACAGGTTTGGTCAAAAAAGGCTTGGTCTTGTTGATAAGGATCAATAATATCTTTATTTTGCCAGCGCCCAAGTCGGAACACCTTTCCTTTACTAAATGCCCAAGTCTTTTCGATATGTTGTTGTTGGCTCATTGTCATTACCAAGACTAAATCTGCTTGCTTAAGCATAGTTGAGTCAAGCTGCCGAGCAACATGAGTGGAAATATCAATCTGTGCAAGGTGCTGCATAGCATGCATGGCTTTTTCATCTGCAGGGTGTCCAATCATCGCATGAATACCTGCAGATGATACGTCCAGTGTAGGAACCTCTCGTTTAAGCAAATATTCAGCCATTGGGCTACGGCAGATATTTCCAATACAAACAACTAAAAGCTTTTGAAACTTCATCGTCGAGTTACTGCCCTAACTGTTTAGTGCTATAGAGTGCATTTGAGAACGGGAGAATTTGATTGACTACACGCTGCCAGCGAGTTAAACCTGTTGGATCGAAATACACAATATCATTGCTGTGCATTTTGAACTGATTGGCAAGACCAAAATTACCAATACTGTTGAGATTGAGATGGTAAATAGCCGTTGTATGATCGGTATTATTGCTTCGAAGAACATAAATACGCGCAGCACTCGCAGATAACGGATTAAGTCCTAAGCTTTCACCAATCACATCACTTAAGCTCATACCTTGATCTCGCATAGGTATAGCCTGGTTTTTACCTGCTTCACCCATGACATAGATCTTTTGGTTTTCACGGGCATTGACATAAATTGTATCGTTCGGCTGAATTATCAACTTATGTAAAGATAATCCTTGTTTTTCCAACTCTATGGTATTGAGGTTAAAAGTTTGCCCGTGACGAATCAATTGAATTGAAGTCGGATCGCCCAGTTGTGTAACGCCACCCGCCATACCTAAGGCGGTATATAAGCTGGTTGGTTGATCTGTTAAGAAAAACTGGCCACCTTTAGTTACATTGCCTTGCACATAGTAACGCTGTCCTTGATAAGACACAATTCGTACGACTAAATCGGGCTGTTTTAGGTAACGGGAAAAAGCTGATTTTAATTCAGTTTGAATTTGATATAAGGTTTTGCCTGAGGCTTTATATCGACTAACTAAAGGCAGTTGCACATAACCTTGTTGATCAATGCTATAACCACTTGCATTTGCAAGGGAAGAAATTTCAGGATAATTCCACAGTTGGATCGATAAGATATCACCTGATGTTAAGATGTAAGTGTTTTTATTATTAGATTGGAATAAAGCACTATAATATTGCGGTGAAAAATCTTGCGCAGCTTGTGTTGCAGGAAGTGTATCCTGATTTAAAGCAATAATGTTTACTGGTACGCCCAAGTTTGTTGTATATGCGCCTTGACGGGGAAGGTCATAGGTTTGCAAACCAGAAATAGCGGTGCAACCTGTGATTACAAGGCTGAGTGATGTAACTGCAAAAACTGAACGAAATTTCACGTCTTACCCTTGGTGGTTTTTTGTAATATCTACCTATTTTTATCACAATTAAGATGTTTTTCTGCAACACTTAAATGTAGTTAAAAATATTAAATTTCCTTGAATTCTACACTATATCTAATAAGCTGTAATTATTTTGCTAGAAAAAACCTTTGTTGCATATTTGTATAAAAAGTTAAAATTTAACACACTACTCTTTTTATAAATCTTTTTTAAGGAATTGTGCTGTGTACTACTATGGGTTGCTAAAAATTAGCGAAACTGTGATGAAAAATCTATATGGCTATAATTGATATATACATACTTGCAGATATCTAGATAGATCATGAATAAAATGATGCAAATAATAGGTTGTTTTTTAAAGCTATAGTCTAGATGGTACGTAACGTATCTTAGCGTAATTTACTGTCCAAATTTGGAAAATGAAATATTTCATTATTAATGATGCTGTTGTAAGGTGCATCATCGCTATAGTCGGAGTGCTAAAAGTGACCTATTGTTAGATTATAGATCAATCGTAGAGGTGTAGTGATCATTACTGATTTTGGTTGATAATTTTAAAAAGTTAGTTAAATTTTGTTTGATTTTTAGGTAAAATTATAATTTTACTTAAGTTAATCCATTATTTTGAGAGATGAATTTCCAATCATTATTAGTATATCAGGAATTTGATATGGGTTGGCTGTAAAGATGATTTTATGACCGATATGCAAAAGTAGTCATTTCACCGAAAGTGGATTGTAACGTTTAGTGTGTATTCAAGTTCTCTCTATGACAGTTTTTGATAGAAATTATTTTAGTAAATTGAAAGAATTTAAACGTAGTGCTAAATACAGTTCTAAAACAAACTTAAGTTTTACTGTTATTATTTATGTATGTGCTGGCGTAATTAATTCACGTTAACTCTCAATCAAAAAAAATACTAGGTATTTTTATAGTTAACTATTGGTTTCCACAATACTTTATATGGTTCCTTTATATATTTTAATTTAAGCTATAGGTTAATAGTATATACTTTGGAAATATAAATTAAAGGCTTAAAATTTTTGGATAGTGTATGCAAGAGTTGAAACTAGGCATAATTTTGTCATATTTAACAATTATAGTTTCAAATATGAGTGGACTAATCTCGACTAGCTTGATTGTAAAGAGCTTACCCACTTCAGAATATGGGATTTATATATTAGCTGGCTCTATAGTGGCTATACTTTCTATTCTTGATTCTGGAATTACTGCCTCTGTTACTCGATATATTGCGAAATATAGATTAGAAAAAAATATTGAAAAAGAAGGGAGATTTTTAGGATTTATATTAAAGTTGCTTTTTTTAATTTTAATTTTAATTTTAATTTCTGCTACTATTTTTTATAATTTATTTGATGAGATTTATAAAAGTAGTTTTAATAGTCAACAAATTAATTTATTTAAAAATATTTGGTTTATTACAATAGCATCTTTGTTGGTTTCTATTTTAAGTAATTATTTTTCTGGTTGCTGTTTTGGATATGAAAAATTTATAGTAATTAAAGTTTCTATTATTGCTAAGCTTTTTTTTAAAATTTTTATTATTTTAATGTTTTTTGTTAATCATCCGAATATCATGAATTTGGTTATAATAGATTTTTTGTTGAATTTTTTTGTTTTTTTAGTTGCTTTTTATTATTCTGTTTTTGTATTGAAAATTAGAATTGATTTTAATCGGTTAGATTTTTCTACACACTATGACATATTAAAGTATGCTTTTGGAATATTTATCTTTTTAGTTGCTAGTAATTTGCAATGGCAAGTTGGACAGATTATTTGTTCTCACTACTTAAATAGTGATGGAAGCGCAATTTTTGGCATAGGAATTATGTTGGGTTCATTTTATGGAGCATTTGCTAGTGCAATTTCTGGTGTTTTTTTAGCTCGTACAACTAATCAAGTTACTAATACTGATACTCTTAATTTGGCAAATGCAAAAGTAGGTATCTCAACATTCTCAATTCTATTTCCGATTTTTTCTGGGTTTTTACTATATGGAGATATTTTTATAAAATTTTGGGCTGGAAATAGCTATAGTCAGTCTTGGATAGTTGCATTAGGTATTATGGTTGTTTCAACAATTCCTCTGGGTTTAGGGATAGCAAGTCAAAAATCTGAAGCTTTAGGTTTGTTTAAATATCGTGCTTACTTAAATCTTTTGAGCGCTACTTTTGGTGTAATTCTCTCTATAATATTAGTGAGATCATTAGGTATCTTAGGTGTATTAATTGGCCTAGTATTGGGTGTTGCAATTAATAATTTATTTTTAATTAATTTTTATATTAAACGGGTTGGTATGAATTTTAATTTATTGATTGAAAAAGGCCTTAACTTATTTCTTTTGACAATAATAGTTACTGCACTTAATTATCTAGGAAGATTATTTTTGCAAGAAATTTTACACTTTAATGATTTATTTACTATTCTTGTAGGTCTTAGTATATTTTCTATTAGCTATATAGGAATTGTATACGTTTTATTTTATCGAAAAAATCAATATTTATACAGGATTTTTCAATGAAAACAGCTTTTATAATAACTTGTCATGATGTTTATAATCATGGGGCAAGTTTACAATGCTATGGCCTTTCTACATTTATTAAAAGTCAGAAATTAAAGGTTGTGGTTATAGACTATAAGCCAAAGTATTTGCAAAAAAACTTTAGCTTTTTTTATGTTCCATTAGGGAAATGGAGAAGATTTTTATTTATAAGATGGTTTTATATTTTGGCTAAAGTACCAGAACGTTTTCAGAGTTTATTGAGAAAAAGAAATTTTGATGATTTTACTCAGAAGTATATAATTGTATCATTAAAATCTTATACTAATAATGATGAGCTAAAAGAAATTTCCAAAGAAGCAGACATTTATATTTGTGGCAGTGATCAAATTTGGAATACCCTTTTTTCGAATGGTGCAGATCCTGCTTTTTACTTAAATTTTGTTGATAATACAAAAGTAAAAGCTTCATATGCTGCAAGCTTGTCCACAGAAAAAATCTATCATAATTTAGAGGGTTTTATTAGAAAAGAAGTTGAGAAACTAGACTTTATTAGCGTTAGAGAGAATATGGGGAAAGAGTTGCTAGAAAGTATAGGAGTAAATAAGCATATTACTCATGTTTTAGATCCGGCCTTTCTACTCACTACTGAAGAGTGGGATAATATTGCTCTAAATGTAAGTTTTTCTGAGCGCTATTTATTGATATATGATTTTGAAGAAAGTGATTTAATTAAGGAAATTGCATTAAGTATAGCTAGTCAGCAATCGTTAAAAATATATACTGTTAATCCTGGTAAATTTAATTATGCTGATAAAAAATTTAATAATGTAGGTCCTGATATGTTTTTAACATTAATAAAGAATGCTAGGTATATTATTTCAAATTCTTATCATGCTGTAGTTTTTTCTATAATATATAGAAAAGATTTTTTTGTAGTAAATCGTGCTGAGGCAATTAATGTACGTATGCATGATTTACTAACCTTACTAGGTTTGGAAAGTAGATTGGTTTCTAATGTTTCAGACATTAATTTGAATGATAAAATTAATTTTAATGAAACTAAATTGGAAGAGTGTATTGATTTTTCAAAAAATTTTTTAAAGCAAGTTTTACTTTAGTAGGGATTGAAATATGAAGAAAAAGCTAATTTTTATTATTGATTCATTGGAATCTGGAGGTGCAGAGAAAAGTTTGGTTACCCTGCTGAATATGTTGGATTATAATAGATTTGAAGTTGATTTAGGTTTGGTATCAGTATCGGGCCTTTATTTGTCATTAGTCCCAAAGCATGTAAATATATTTCAAATATCAAAAAAAAATGAAAATTATTATGATAAACTATTATATTCAGTTTTAATAAGAGTAAATAAATTTTTTTTAAAGAAACATGCCGCTCAAACTTATTGGAAAATTTTTGGTTGTAATTATCTTGCTTTAAATAAAAAATATGATGTAGCGATTGCTTATACTCAAGGTTTTCCAACATATTACTGTGCTACCTATATTAAATCTAAAAAAAAAATTGCATGGGTAAATACTAATTATGATTTAGCAGGTTATTCACCTAAATTTGATTTATATTTTTATGATCAATATGATAACATTTGTTTAGTTTCTAATGAGGCAAAAGAGGTTTTTGTAAAAAAACACCCTATGTTTTTTTCAAAATTGTTGGTAATTAAAGATATTATTTCTGAAAAATTTGTTAAAAATTTATCAATTGCGAATCCTTATCCTGAAAAATCTGATGATTTTAAAATATTAACTATAGGGCGCCTTGTTCCTAGTAAAGGATATGATTTGCTTATTGCTGCAGCAAAAAAATTAGACTCGCAAGGGTTTTCTTTTCATTGGTATATTATTGGAGAGGGGCATCTATATCAAAATATCAAAAATGATATTAGTATTTTGGGTCTTCAGCATAAAATAACTTTATTAGGAACTTTTGAGAATGTTTATCCATACATTAATCACTGTGATTTGTACTGCCAAACTTCTCGTTTTGAAGGATTTGGTATGGCTATTGCTGAGGCAAGAATTTTATCTAAGCCTATAGTAGTAACAAATTTTAATACAGCAACGGAACAAATTATTAACGGTGAAAATGGTTTGATAGTTGATTTTGATGGTGAAAAAATTGCATCTGCTATTAGTAAATTAATTTTGGATCAAAGGTTAATATCTAAAATGATTTTATCTCATGAAAATTACCCAGCAGACACAAGTTATGAATTAAATAAATTTAATAAAATTGTAAACTAAGTATTTCATTAATGTAATAAGTATTTGTAAAATATGATCAATATATATCAATCCAATCAATTAAAAGCAATAGCAGTCTTAATGATGCTTTGTTTGCATTTATTTAATACACTGGATTATAGTACTTTATTTAAACCTGTTATATTTATAGGTAAGGTTCCTCTAATTTATTATATTTCTTTATTTTGTGATGCTTGTATTCCTATATTTTCATTTGTTAGTGGGTATGGATTGTATTTAAAATATAATAAAGATTCTACTGAAAATTATCAAAAGAAAAATCTTGTTCGTATAAAAAAATTATATGTTAATTATTGGATTGTACTTATATTATTTGCTGTGGTTTTAGGAAAATTAATCAATCAAACAAATTACCCTGGAAGTTTTTTAAAATTTTTTCTTAATTTTACAGCTATAAATACATCATATGTTGGCGCATGGTGGTTTTTTACTACCTATGTTTTATTTGTGGTTACTTCTAGAATTTTGTTTACTTTACTCGATAAAATTAATGGTTATTTGTTTTTTTCTATATTATTAATACTTTATTTAGTTGCTTTTTATTTTAGAGTTTATAATTCAGAAATATTTCATCAGCCTACTTTAGATTGGTTGCAGAGACAAGTATCTTTGTATTTTTGTACTATTTTTCAATTTATGGCAGGTGCATTTTTTTTAAAATATCGTTGGGACATTAAATCTAAAAATATTTTTTCTATGTTATCATATAAAAATTTATTATTGATATTGTTGATCTTATTATTGATGATTATTCATGCAATGATACCTAACTTCATAATAGCACCATTTACGGGTCTTGCTTTTATTTTTATTTTCTTGGAAATTAAAAAACCTAATATATTATCTTTCTTTTTAAATTTTATCTTCCCACATACAACTAACATATGGTTAATACATATGTTTATTTATATGGTTTTTTTTAAAAATTTTATTTATGGGTTTCATTATCCTTTTCTTATATTTACTGCGTTATTAATAATATGCTTAGTTAGTTCTTATATTGTAAATTTCATTAATTATAGGATTGTTAAACTCTTATGAAATTACTCTACATCACAAATGGCATTAATGGTTCTGGTGGACTAGAAAGGGTTCTATCTATTAAAGCATCAATGTTGGCTGATCAATATGCTTATAGCGTAAGTATATTGACTCTAAATGAGCCTGATGAACAGCCATTTTACGAGTTTAGTCAAAATATAAAGATCATGCCAATTAATACTACGCGTTATAATAGTTTGGATTATTTTCTATCTTATCGAAGAGAAATTCAGAAAGCAATTAATAGTCTGACCCCTGATATTATTTGTGTGTGCGATGATGGTTTAAAAGGTTTTATGCTACCTTTATTAATTAAGACAACAGCAAAATGGGTTTATGAGAGACATGCTTCTATAAATTTAAATACTACAGAGAGCATTAAAGGTAAGGTCTTATCATGCCTTATGAGAAAATTTGCTAAAAGTTTTGATAAATTTGTTGTTCTTACCCCTTCTAATCTGAGCGAATGGCAACTTAAAAACGCTATTGCGATTGCAAATCCATTAAGCTTTGAATGCGAAATTAGTGATAATTTATTAAAGAAAAAGTCAATTATTGTTGTGGGATCACATTCATATAATAAAGGCTATGATATTTTATTAGATATCTGGAAAAATATAGAAGATAGATATTCAAATTGGGAATTGAATATATATGGAAAAGTTGACTTAAATAAAACATTTATAAAAATTGCACACAAACTAAATCTTAAACATGTAAACTTTTTTGATCCAGTTCAGAATATCAAAGATAAGTATCTTGAATCGTCCATCTTGGCAATGACTTCTCGTTCAGAGGGGTTTGGGATGGTACTTATTGAAGCAATGGCGTGTAGTGTGCCTTGCGTAAGCTTTGATTGTCCTTCAGGACCTAGGGATATTATCATTAATAATGAAGATGGTTTTTTGATTGAAAATGGTAATATCCAACTATTTCAAGAGAAGTTGGAGCATCTCATGCTAGATAGAGCATTACAGCTATATATGGGGAGTAAAGCTTATGAAAATGTTAAACGCTTTTCCGCAGAGAATATTGTAGCAACTTGGGATAATCTATTTAGAGATTTGATACAATGAAAACTATCCTTATTACTACAGATCAAATTTATTTGCATGGTGGTATTGAGAAGGTCATGTCAACCAAGGTTAACTATTGGGTTAACCAACCAGATGTTGAGGTCTGCATATTGACGACTGAACAAAACGACCTGCCTCCTCGTTACTCATTAGATAATCGAGTTAAATTGATTGATTTGGGTGTTAATTATAACCGTAAAAAATCTTACTTATCTATTGAGAATATTGTAAAAGCCATTCAGCATTTTATAAAACAAAAAAAAGCCATCAGAAAACTAAAACCCAATGCTATTATTTCTCCTAACTATAGTTTTGATCATTTTTGGCTACCGTTTATTAAAGGTAATGCTGTATTAATAAAAGAGCGGCATAGCTCAGGCTATCAAGCATTTAAGCAGCAGATAAAGCTCTCATTCCTTACTCACATTAAATCAATGTTTAATAATTGGATTAGCGCCAAATATGATTATATTGTTGTTTTGAATGAAGATGAGAAACAATATATTAGTAGCAATAATGTTGTAGTTATACCAAACCCTATAGAATTATCAGAACTTGTAGCGAACCAAAACGCAAAAAAAATCATAGCGGCTGGCAGATTATCACCCATTAAAGGATTTAATAAATTAATTGATGCTTGGGCATTGATACATGCTGCTAGACAGGATTGGCAATTGCATATTTATGGAGAAAACTATCTAGAAACAAAGCAGCGACTTCAACACCAGATTGATGTGTTAGGCCTTCAATCCTGTGTGGAGCTGAGAGATAGTGTACCCAATATTCCTATAGTTATGACTGACTATAGTCTATATACTATGACATCTGAATCTGAGTGTTTTCCAATGGTGTTACTTGAAGCTTTATCCGTTGGTTTGCCTATTGTTAGTTTCGACTGCCCTAATGGGCCAAGGAATATTATCAAAAATAGGGAAGATGGTATTTTAGTACCATTAGATAATATCAAGGAGTTAGCATCAACAATACTCAGTTTGATGGATAATTTACCCATGAGAATTAGTATGGGAATAAATGCAAAACAGAATATAAAACGTTTTTCTACTACCACTGTCATGCAACAGTGGGATGTTTTATTAGGTTTAAAATGATATGCTAACCTTAATACCTTTAGAATATTATACTGCTTTTTATTATTACTTTCTCTTAGTCATAGTTTTTTTAGTGTTGCTATATACTCAAGTATCGGCCTTTGATTCTAGATTTGAAAGCAATAGAAAATTTTTTAAAATCCTGGGAAGCATAACATTTATTTTTGTGATTTTTTATATCGGATTTAGACCAATTAGTGGTTACTATTTTGGTGATATGTCTACTTATAATAAAACATTTGAAGATTTAAAGTTTTTTGGCGTTACAACAGCAATTCCTGAAAATGATATTGTTTTTTATTATTATATTTTTATAACTTCGAAGATAATGGAAGCGGGAGGATTTTTTTTATTAACTGCTTTTATATATACAATTCCTATATTTATAATTGGTAAAAAAATATTTGGTAGATATTGGTTTTATTTGTTTTTAATGTTTGTAACTTCATTTTCATTTTGGTCGTATGGAACTAATGGTCTGCGTAATGGTTTAGCAACCTCTATTTTTTTATTAGTGTATTCAACTCGTAGATTATCTCTAAGATTATTAATATTATTGCTGGCATGTCATATTCATTCATCTATGATAATTCCAACTGCAGCTTATGTTATAGCGTTAGTTACCCAAAGAACTATATTATTATTTTATGGTTGGCTTTTGACTATACCATTATCTTTAGTTGCTGGAGGTTTTTTTCAAGGCTTATTTTCTAGGTTTTTTAGTGATGATAGAACTAGCTACCTCACTGAAGGTAATATAAATGGTGATAATTTTTCGTCAACAGGGTTTAGATGGGATTTTATTCTATATAGTGCTACGGCGGTATTTATAGGTTATTACTTTATCTATAAAAAACACTATCAGAACCGCCTATATCACCTTATTTATGGTACTTATTTGGTAGCTAATGCATTTTGGATTTTAGTGATTAAAGCTAATTTTTCTAATCGATTTGCCTATTTGTCATGGTTTATAATGCCGTTGGTTGTTTTATATCCTCTGTTGGAGCAACCAAAAACTAAGTACAATCATCAATTAGTTGGGTATGCTATATCACTATATTTTTCTTTTACTTTGTTTATGTTTATAAAATCAGGTGCTTAGCTAGCTATGATAAAATTAACCGTATTTACGCCAACATTTAATCGATCTTATATTTTACCTCAACTTTTTGAAAGCTTACAAAGGCAGACTAATAAAGAATTTATATGGTTAATTGTTGATGATGGCTCTACAGATAATACTAGAAAATTAATAGAAGCTTGGCAAGCTACAGCACCTTTTGATATCCAATATATTTATCAAGAAAATCAAGGAATGCATGGTGCTCATAACACAGCTTATGAGCATTGTATAACTGATTATAATATTTGTATTGATTCAGATGACTATATGCCGGATAATGCTGTAGAGAAAATTATTTATTATATTTCTGATTTACAAGATAATTTTGCTGGAATTGTAGGGTTGGATGCTAATAAAGAAACCAAAAAAATTATTGGTTCAATGTTTCCTGCTCAACTTGCTAAGGCTAAGTTGAACAAACTTTATAGCATTTATAATGTGACTGGTGATAAAAAATTGGTTTATCGAACATCAGTAATTAAAAAATATCCTAAATATCCTATTTTTAAAAATGAAAGTTTTGTTCCACTAGATTACTTATATTTATTGATCGATCAAGATTATGATTTAAAGCCTATTAATGAAGTATTTTGTATAGTTGAATATCAGGATGATGGCTCAACAAAAAATATATTTAAACAATATATGCGACACCCTAATGGCTTTGCTTTTTCTCGTATATCTCGTATTAAATATGGTGCGACGTTCAAAGAACGGTTTAAAAATGCTATTCACTTAGTATCTTCTTCAATTTTCGCTAAGGATATAAATTGGTTGTTTAAGGCTAATAAAAAGAGTTTAGTGATTCTAGCATTTCCATTTGGAGTTGTTCTAAATATTTATATTAGGATGAAAGCATGAAGAAAAAGTATTGTATTTTTAATGATTTGTATAGATATACGGGTAAAAAAAATTTAATACTTTTATTGCGTTATATAATTTTTACGTCTGGATTTAGATACATATATTTTTTTCGGGGATATCAAAATTCAAATAATTTTATAATGAAAATTATTTGGAAGCTTTTATTAAGAAGAATTATGTTTCGTACTTGTATTCAAATTCCACCAGAGACTATAGTTGGTGAGGGATTTAGGATAGCTCATTTTGGTCAGATTGTTATTAACCCTAATACCATCATAGGGAAAAATTTCAATATATCGCAAGGCGTAACATTAGGGCATGCGGAGGGTAAAAAAGTTGGTTCTCCTATTATAGGAGATAATGTCTGTGTACAACAAAATGCAGTTGTTGTTGGAAATGTGAGAATAGGTAATGATGTACTTATTGCACCTAATGCGCTTGTTAATATTGATATACCTGATGGATGTATTGCTATTGGCAACCCAGCAACTATTCTTTATAAAGAAAAATCAAGTGCTAAATATATTGTTTATAAAATTTAAATTAAATATTTCATTAAGATAGGATTTTTATAAATGAATATTTTATATGTTATCACTGGGCTAGGCTTAGGTGGTGCAGAAAAAGTTGTGGCGGATTTAGCAGATCAAATGTTTCTTAAAGGGCATGAGGTAAAGATAGTTTATCTGACAGGACCTATGTTAGTTAAACCAAAGTCGGAGCAAATAGAAGTTATCTATTTAGGGCTAGATGGCTTAAAAGATTTTTTTAAAGTATCAGCTAAATATCATGAAATTGTTAGCAAATTTAAACCGGATGTTATTCATGCACATATGGTACATGCCAATCTTTTTGCACGCCTTAATCGTATAAGAACGAAAGCCCCACGTTTAATTTGTACTGCACATTCTTCAAATGAAGGCGGTAAGATTAGAATGATAGCTTATCGTTTAACTAACTCCTTATCTAATTTTAATAGTAATGTTAGTCTAGAAGCAGTTAATGCTTTGATTGCAAAAGGTGCGTTTAGTCAAAAAAATATTACGACTGTTTATAATGGTATTGACTTAGATAAATTTACTATGGCTCTTAGCAATAAAGATACTATCAAGACTAATTTAAATTTTGTATCGGTTGGTAGGTTCAATGAAGAAAAAGATTACCCTAACTTGTTACAAGCTATTTTTAAAGTCATCCACTCTACTAATAAAAATCTAAATTTTTCCATTGCAGGAGATGGAGATTTACGCCCTACACTTGAAGAGTTGATCAATAATTTAGAATTAGTGAGTACAGTTAGCTTGCTAGGAATTCGACATGACATTCCACAATTATTACAAAAAGCTGATTTTTTTATACTGTCTTCAAAATTTGAAGGTTTACCAACTGTTGTAATAGAAGCAATGGCTTGTGGTACTTTTGTGATTGCAACTGATTGTGGTGGTACAGCAGAGATAATGGGAGATACAGGTATATTGGTTCCACCTCAAGACCCTGAAGCTTTAGCGAATGCGATTGAAAAAGCTTTAACTATGTCATCAGATGAAATAGAAAATAATAACCAAAAAGCTAGAGAAAGAGTTGAGCGACTATTTTCATTAGATGCTAGTGTTAAAAGATGGTTAGAAATATATGAAACAGCATAAAATTCTCATCATCGGCACTATAGCTTCAAGTTTATATACCTTCCGTAAGGATTTGATTTTAGCTCTAGTCGCCAAAGGCTATCAAATCTACGCTTTGACTACTGACAGTGATCCGACAGAGCTTGCAAAAATCAGTGACTTGGGAGTGATTGTTAGCCACTATGAATTTAGTCGTGGCGGATTAAATCCTTTGGCTGATTTAGCCAATACTTATGCATTATATAAGAAAATCAAAGCAATTCAGCCCGATGTTGTCTTTAATTATTTTGCTAAACCGGTAATATTTGGGACTATAGCAGCTAAACTGGCAAAAGTGCCAAAAATTTATGCGATGATTGAAGGGTTAGGTTATTCCTTTACTGATCAACCAGATGGTATTAGCACAAAAGCAAAAATCATTAAAAACATTCAAGTCATGCTATTTAGGGGAGCTTTGCCATTAGCTGATAAAGTGATTTTTTTAAATCCTGATGATCCTAAAGACTTGCTCAATCAATTTAATATCAAAGTTAAGCAAAAAGATATCTTAGGTGGTATCGGTATTCATCTAAACGATTATCCTTATAGTCCTAGACAATTAAGCTATATTACGACCTTTTTATTTATTGGTCGGTTATTAAAAGAAAAAGGCATTAATGAATTTGTAGCTGCTGCAAAAATTGTTAAGCAAAAATTTCCTACAACCCATTTTGTGGTATTGGGTAGCTTGGATAAAGATAATCCTGGTTCATTATCAGAAGATCTACTGAATCAATTAGTCAATACCCAAATTATTGAGTACCCTGGACAAGTAACCAATATTGTTGATTGGATTACAAATAGCGATGTGTTTGTATTGCCGTCTTATCGTGAAGGGGTACCTCGTAGTACTCAAGAAGCCATGGCAGTTGGGCGAGCCGTTATTACAACTGATGTGCCGGGGTGTCGTGAGACCGTGGTTGATGGTCGAAATGGTTTTTTAGTACCGAAATGGAACCCTCAAGCTTTGGCTGAAAGAATGATTTACTTTATAGAAAATCCTGAACAAATTAAGAAAATGGGCGATGAGAGTTATCATATCGCTCAAGAGAAGTTTGATTCGAATAAAGTAAATGCAAAATTACTAAAAATTTTGGAGATTGAGTGATGTTAAAACGTACCTTTGACATTATCGCTTCGGCTTTTGCTTTAATTACCCTTGCACCTGTGTATGCGATGATTGCCTACAAGGTCAGAAAAAATCTCGGCTCACCTGTACTATTTCGCCAAACTCGTCCAGGTTTGCATGGTCAGTCGTTTGAAATGATCAAGTTTCGTACCATGAAGGATGCTATTGATAAAGATGGTAACCCATTGCCTGACAGTGAGCGTTTGACCGATTTTGGTAAAAAGCTACGCGCCACCAGTCTTGATGAGTTACCCGAGTTATGGAATGTACTCAAAGGTGATATGAGTCTGGTTGGGCCACGGCCACTCCTTATGGAATATTTACCGCTTTATAGTGCTGAGCAGGCAAAGCGTCATAATGTTCGACCCGGCATCACAGGATATGCTCAAGTTAATGGACGCAATACAATTGGCTGGGAAGAAAAATTTAAACTCGATACATGGTACGTCGAGCATCAATCATTTTGGCTAGATATTAAAATTTTAGTACAAACAGTAAAAAAAGTAGTTGTGAAAGATGGTATTAGTGCTGAAGGTGAAGTGACTATGAGCAAATTTACAGGTTCAAGAGTAGATAAAACCAATGACTGAGATCTATGCCATTTATGGAGCTTCAGGCTGTGGTCGTAGTTTAATGCCTGTCGCTAGAGAACACCTTACTCGTTTAGGCATTCAGTCTCGTATTTACTTTATTGATGACCGCTTGACTGAAGTTACTGAACTTAATGGGCATCCAGCTTTGAATTATCATATGTTTAAGGCTCTACCATATGCTAATAAGTTTGTGTTGATTGCTATTGCGAATAGTCAAATTCGTGAAAAAATAGCGCACCAGCTAGAAAATGATGGTGTGCCTTTATGGTCAGTACAGGCCAATAATACCGTAATTATGGATCATGTTGAAATTGCAGCAGGCGCTGCATTGAGTCCTTTTGTCACCATAACTTCAAACATTAAAATTGGTAAATGTTTTCATGCCAATCTATACAGCTATGTCGAGCATGACTGCGTGATTGGGAACTATGTGACTTTTGCACCAGGTGTAAAATGCAACGGCAATATTCATATTGAAGATCATGCCTATATTGGTACTGGTGCAGTGATTAAACAGGGTACTCCAGACAAACCGTTAGTGATTGGAAAAGGTGCTGTCGTGGGTATGGGGGCGGTAGTCACCAAAAGTGTGCCACCGGGTGTGACTGTGGTGGGTAATCCAGCACGAATTTTAGAAAAAAGATAAGCTTCAATTTTAGTTTAGGAAAGATTATGTTAAACACTGCATTTGAGCCATGGCCAAGCTTTACTCAGCAAGAAGCTGATGCCGTTTCCCAAGTCCTACTTTCAAATAAAGTCAATTATTGGACTGGGCAAGAGTGCCGTGAGTTTGAAAAAGAATTTGCCGATTTTGTTGGAACTCAATATGCTGTAGCTTTGGCCAATGGTACTGTAGCACTGGATGTTGCACTGAAAGCACTGGGTATTGGAACTGGAGATGACGTGATTGTCACTTCGCGCACCTTTTTGGCTTCGGCGAGTTCGATTGTTACGGCAGATGCCAATCCTGTATTTGCCGATGTTGAGCTAGACTCGCAAAATATTTCTCGCCGTACTATTGAAGCAGTTTTGACCCCAAATACCAAAGCGATTGTTTGTGTGCATCTGGCAGGTTGGATGTGTGATATGGACCCAATCATGCAGTTGGCTGAAGAAAAAGGGTTGTATGTGATTGAAGATTGTGCTCAGGCGCATGGTGCCCAGTACAAAGGGCGATCAGCGGGTTCAATCGGGCATATTGGTGCATGGTCGTTTTGTCAGGACAAGATCATGAGTACAGGTGGTGAAGGTGGGATGGTCACTACCAATGATGAAAAATTATGGGAAAAAATGTGGTCGTATAAAGACCACGGTAAGAATTACGACAGTATCTACAACAAACAGCACCCACCAGGGTTTCGCTGGTTGCATGACTCCTTTGGTACCAACTGGCGCATGATGGAAATGCAGGCAGTAATTGGACGCATCCAGCTGAAAAAAATGTCGGAATGGACTAAAAAACGTGCTGAAAATGCAGCAAAGATTTTAAAAGTATTTAAAAAATCATCTTTTTTTAAAGTTCATATCCCTTCAGATGATTACGTACATGCATATTATAAATGCTATGTTCAGGTTAATTTGGAAGCATTACCAGATGGTTGGTCACGTGATCGCGTGATGCAAGAGATTAATGCTCAAGGCGTGCCTTGCTTTAGTGGTTCTTGCTCAGAAGTGTACTTGGAACATGCTTTTGATGGGACACCTTGGCGTCCGGCACAACGTTTGATCAATGCCAAGCAGTTGGGTGAAACCAGTCTGATGTTTTTGGTACATCCGACGTTGAGCCCTGAGAGTATAGAGAAGACCTTAAGTGCTATCCAGAAGGTCATTTATGCTATGCAAGTATAATATTTTATTTTTTAAATTTTGTGGGTAAACCCTATGTAATGACCCACATTCATAATAAAACAGAAAATTAGCAAAACTGATTTTCTTTATGTCGTTATTTAAAAAATGGCATAGAGTCAGTGAAGGAATTTCCGTGAAGCATACTATTATTCAATTGTCATCTATTTCTAGAAGGGCTAAACAGTCAGGTTTATCGCTGTTAGATTTGTTGGTTTTTCCTGTTCTGTTGTGGATGTGTTATGCCATTCGACTTGTTGAGTGGGATATCGATGTTATGCCGGGTATGGCATTCGGTTGGGTTCTAGTCAGTATACTTTCAGTTTTAAGTCTGTTACTCATGGGCGTGTACCACTTCATTGTACGTGCCTTTAGCGAGCTGTTTATTGCCAAGTTAGCCCTTGCTGTAAGCTTGATGGTGGTCGTTTTATATACCTTAGCTTATAGCACTTCAGCCTTTATTCCCATGTCTATTCCGCTTATGTATGGTTTTTTCATGTTTGGCTGGGTGTGGTTTAGCCGTGCATTGATCCGTTTTGTTGTGCAGGCTGCGCAAGAGTCTCAAATCAGGAAGAAGCGTGTTGCTATATATGGTGCTGGTCTTGCTGGGCAGCAAATCATGGCAGCCTTACTGCATTCAGATGAGCATATCCCCCTATTTTTTGTTGATGATAAAAGCGCCTTACAGAAACAGATAATCGGAGGTTTAAAAGTTTATTCGATTCAGGAAGCATTGGCTCGTACCTTTAAAAAATATGCAATTGATGAAATTTTAATTGCATTGCCATCGGTAGGCCGTGCGCGTAAAAGTGAAATTATCCGTCTTCTTGAACCAGCACATTTAAAAATAACCGAGCTTCCGGGTTTGACTCAACTTGTTGATGGTGATATTAAGATTACTGATATCCGAGAAGTAGATATTATTGATCTGCTGGGACGTGATCCGATTCCACCAATTGAGCCATTACTGACCAAAAATATCCAAGATAAAGTAGTGATGGTAACTGGGGCTGGCGGATCAATTGGTTCTGAATTGTGCCGTCAGATTGTGAAAAATCAGCCTAAACAACTGATTATTTATGAATTAACTGAGTTTGCACTTTATAGTATTGATAAAGAGTTACGTTTAAATAGTGATTGTGACATTATCCCGATTTTGGGCAGTGTACTGGAACAGGGTAAACTGGAACGGGTGATTGAGCAATATGCTGTGCAGACAGTTTATCATGCTGCTGCTTACAAGCATGTGCCTTTGGTAGAATGTAATCCGATTGCCGGTTTGAAAAATAATGCATTGGGAACAGCCTTTAGTGTAAATGCAGCTGTCAAAAAAGGGGTAGAAACCTTTGTACTGATTTCAACTGATAAAGCAGTACGCCCAACCAATGTGATGGGAGCTTCAAAACGTATGGCTGAACTTTACTGCCAGGCCATGGCAAAAGTACAGCATCAAACTCAGATTAGTATTGTCCGTTTTGGTAATGTTCTTGGATCATCAGGTTCTGTCGTACCTTTATTTAAACAGCAAATTAGTAAAGGTGGTCCGATTACAGTGACTCATCCTGAAGTGACGCGTTACTTTATGACTATTCCAGAAGCATCACAATTGGTGATTCAGGCGGGAGCACTAGGTACTGGAGGAGATGTATTTTTACTGGATATGGGTGATTCAGTACGAATTCAGGATCTTGCTCGGCAGATGGTGATGCTGAGTGGTTTACAGATTAAGGAAGTTGGAAGTACATATGGTGATATTGAGATTCACTATACAGGATTAAGACCTGGTGAGAAGCTCTATGAAGAGCTATTGATTGATCAGGACGATACTGAAGTTACTGAACATAGCCGAATTTTACGTTCTTTTGAAAAAGATTTCCCTTTAGAAGAATTGCAACCTATCTTTAAATCTCTAGAAAAAATTAAAGCGACGGAACAGGATATTAATTGGGCACTCACACAACTGGAGTGCTATGTTGATGGCTATCAACGTAGTGGGCAAATACAAGTGAATTAATTAACATCGAAATTCACTTATATTTGTAGCGAGTGCCTGACTTTAATTTTTAGCAGTGAATGATTTTTACGATTGCTTTAAATTCCCACAAGGGAGTTAGCTGTATGGTGCACTGTACTGTAAAGGTATTCGTTTATAAGACGAATATAGATTAAGTATTTTCTATACTGCTGAATTTAATGTTATTTTTATATTTATTTTGATCATTGAAGATAAAAATAAACAAAAAATTGGTGCGGTCTGCGGGACTCGAATTTTTGATTTATATGATTGATGTATAATGGAATAAATAAATTTGAAAATTTTTGTACTGCATATTGTACCGTAAAAAAGAAAAGTGCTATCTAATTGATATTTAAAAATTCGGTGTTGACTTGATAACGAGTATTTCGCCCTCCACCATCTAGTTTGATTATACACTCTTTTTCTAGCAAATCTGTTAAATGGCGTGTGGCTGTTGCTTTACTGACTTTAGCGACCTTCTGGTATTGAGAAGCACTAATGCCATGTTCAAAACCATTCTCACCACCATCTAATAAACGATTCAAGACCTTTCGTTGCCCTTCATGCAAATCTAGGTTTGAAAATTTTTGCCAAAATTGGCTTTTGAGCAATGTTCGCTGAATTTGTTTTAATGTTGTGTCGAGGCTGTCATTTAAGGTGTCTAAAAACCAAATCAGCCAATTTGTAATATCTGAATCACTTTTCTGTGTTTGCTCTAAAATTTCATAGTAACTTTTTCTTTTATTTAAAATAGATGGTGATATGGCATATAAACGAATGCTCTGTTCATCCATTTGTGCTAATGCAAGATCAGTGAGTGCGCGTGTAATACGACCATTACCATCATCAAAAGGATGAAGTGTAATGAACCATAGATGAGTGATAGCTGCACGAAGGAGTGGATCAAGTAATGAGTCGGTCAGGCTATGATTAAACCAATTTATAAATGAGCTTAAAAGGTTTTCTAATCCCTCTCTAGGTGGTGCTTCAAAATGTACAGTTGGATAATCTAATCGACCAGAAACAACCTGCATTGGTTCTGAGCCTCTCAGTTGTCCAATCCTTAATCGTTGCATTGTCCAATCAGGATCATTAAAGAGCCATTGATGCCATTGCATGAGACGCTCAACAGTAAGAGCTTGTTTTACACTATTCAATGCATCCAACATGATGTTTGCTAAGCCTTCAGATCGGTCAGAACTTGGGTAGGGGTGTTCAAGACTGACACCTAAACGGCGAGCAAGTGAGGAGCGTAAAGAAGAGACATTCAAAGTTTCATTTTCAATGGCTGATGATGCTACCAAATTGGCAAGCAAAGTATCTAAAGTGAATTGTTTTTTTGCTAAATCATGCTGACTGTGCCCAAGGAGCATACCAATTTTTTGATGAATCTTTCGAGTCTTGGGTAAGATAATCTCATCTTTCCATGTGAAATTTGTCCAATTGTTCGTCTGCCAAATCCATTCATTCATTTTGAACTCTGCTGAGAAAGCTTCTAGGGTGAGTCAAATATAGCATATATTTGGCTCATAATTTGAGTTGAATGTATTCTTTGTTCGGCTTGTGATTTTAGCTATAACCACTTAAAACAGAACGTTGCTAGGGGGATTTTTTGAGTTGTAGGTTTTACAAAAATGCACTCTGTTGGAGGAAAAACGGAGCCATTCTACAACCATTAAATAGTCCCAATGATTAGAGGCTTCTCTGATTTTTTTTTCATATGAGTAAAATTTATTGTCTATCATTTTGCAATAAAACCATCTTTGACCATTTTAACAATAGTTGATCATCAAGCTTCTAATTTCCATCCCTTTCAAAATGAACCACTCAAATCAGTAGCTCATCTATCTCTGTCAATTTTATAGCTTTACAGAAATTAGCCATCTCCATCTTAAGTGCTGTGTTGAATAGCTATCTATTTTTGATTAAAAAATAGTCTTACTGGTTGTTGGATTGATATGTTATTAACTTGTGAACTTTATTGTTTTATATTTGGATTAATGTATGATTATTTATGGAATAATATGTTTTTAAAAATATAAAATTTAATTTTTAATTAATTAAATTACAGTTACTTATGGTGTAATTTTATGCTTAAATCAACAATTATTAATAATAAAGATCTATTTTTGGTTTTAGAGAAGAAGTATCCCTATGCAATTGATGATTGGGGCAAAGATGAAAATAAAAAAATTTCAATTTTTCGAGACTGGATTGGGCTATTTAATTCGCTATGTGAGTTAGAGAAAAATTATCAGGAAGAGCGACAAATAGATGAGAGTGATTTCAAAGAAGACTCTTTCCATTCAGAAAAGATGCGTGAATTATTTCGTCCTTTGCTGATAAATCGAGAAATCTTTTTTTATAAAAATGCAATCAATTTTGAACTTTTCCAAGTTTATAAATGGTGCTTAGAAATTTATGATCTGCGAGGACAGGGAGCTGGAAGAAATAAAATTTTTCAAGTGTTAAGACGTTATCAAGTATTAGAAGTAGCGTTTCCTGTTCAGGCATGTTTACTTTTTTATTCGATTTTTACTGAACAGTTGCGTTTAAAAAACATAGGGGTGAAGTACTCGTACTCGGTACAAAATCAGCAATTACTTGTTGAAGCACAAAAAGAGGTATTGGAGCTTTCCAAACGATATGGGCATTTGTATACAGTGAATGTAACGTATCAGCTTAAGTTGCCTAATAATCTTAGCTCTACAATTGATATTCGTAGGGGATTCCATGAATTACATTTAATAGAACAAAAAATTGTATTGGATAAGCGGTTACTCAAAGTCTTATTCAAGTTTGAAGATGATGGTTTGCATGGTTGCTTATTAAATTGTATTTTAATTTATCCGATGCAAGCTCTTTCTAATGTTAAACAATGCCTAACACAGCTTGAAACTATTTCAGAAACGAGTGCTAATGGTACTCAGATTAAATTTCAGAATTGGGGAATGGTTCTCAACCATATTGCTGAGGTAGAAGTTGTTGGGCACATTGATCAGAGTGAAAAATTACAAAACTTTCTGTATTGGACACTAGGGTCATTTTATCGACATGATGATTTTTTTTCTTACTGTTACCCATTAGCAAATGATGGAAATTTTATCCATGAGCAAGTCTTAGAACCTTGGGCTTTAAGCTTAAAAGTACCTAAAAAAGGAATACAAGTAAAAGATATAAATAGAATTTATTCTGAATTAATGAATTCTATATCTGATGTCGATGAAGTGTGGTCTATAAGTGTATTGCCGAAAACTCTTCAAAAGGAGTTGGCAATCGATAAAATCATGCTATCTGAAATTGTCTATGAGTTGAGATACGATAGTGCATTCAATGGTGAAGTTCTGGGTTGTTTACAAGTTTTTTATACATTTCTAAAGGTCGGTGATGAACCTTTTTTTTACATTGTTAAATTTAAAGATCTCGTTACTGACATTAAGCCGAGTAGATTGGGTCGCCAATTCATCTATCTTTATAATGCCTTGTGTCAACAACCAGAAATTATAAGTCAAATCGAAGAGCTTGATTCTATGTTAGGTCAACGCTTTCAAATGCTTTTGAATAGTCAGTTATGGGTGTATATAAAGGAATTAGTACGGACAGATAATACCATCATTAGCAAAGTAGAGACCTTACATACGCTCAATCAACTATGTGGTTACTATCGACTAAATCAAACTAGAATACCTAGTTACCCATATACTATTGATGATTTTGTCGCATCTGAGAGAAGAACAGCAGATGCCTATAAATATTTTGAAGGGTTGCTTCAGGGTAATCAATTGATATGTAGGTTTAAGTTTTATGCAGATGTAGAAGGCATTTCATTTCTAGAGAAAAGAGAAATTTTCGCAAAACACTTCACCGAATTTTTAAGAATTCATAAAAGAAGTAGCTTGTTAAAAAACTTAAATGGCTATTTTTTAATTTGGTTGGATGAACCGTACGAGAAAGGCTTTCAGGATAGAAGACCACCAAAACCATATGTGGACGTGATTTTTATTATGGAATTTGTATATGGACTCAGTTATCAATCATTCGAGCAAGATGTCCTTAATGCATGGAAAGAATACAAAGGTAAGAAATCTTTAATAGGTGAAAGTCTAAATCAATTTCGTACTAGGGCTTTCCAAGGAGAGTATCTCATGCATTCTGAGGAATCCTTGAAATCAACATTTGTAGTCTTTGAGAAGAAAAACAAAAAATTGAAGAGGGTGTTACTGGAAAAATTGCTTCCATACTTTACCTATCGACATTTTTATTTGTCTAAGCTTTATGATGATAAACAAGACTCAAAGATCAAAATGTTTAGTAAAGGTGTTTTGAGCAAAAAATCTCATTCAAAATGAATATATTCATGTAGCGTAACTTTAGCTCGATTGCTTTTTACTTAATTTTTCTCATCTAGGGGAAGTTGTTGAATTTATTGTGTACGTGATACAGGAATGTTTTAAGAATTTGTTAGTGGGTTATTAATGTAATGAATTAATTATATAAATCATACTATTACATAACATAAGTATTCTATGTAAAACTTGAATTATTTCCTAGTGATATGAGTTTAATCATCAACAAGGAAATTCTCATGACAAATGCGAGTACAGCACTCAATGAGTCTAAGGTACTGACGGATATAGATAATTTTATCATCTCTATGTATAAGGCATACAGCGAAGAAAGCTTTAAACAGGAATTGATTAAGTTGATTCCTCAGTTCAAGACAATTTACCAATCTACACGACAATACTCTGAATGTATTAAGATATTTCATTCTCTAGCAAATGTTGTTGATGAAATCTTGAATGGTCAGGATATCTCATTAGTCCAATCTTTTGATGACAGGCATTTCTGGAGACTTGTAGACACTTTATCCGATTTAAAGTCGAATGCTTCACTTCAATTTATCAAGTTTAAGGCTCAGGAACGACGAAATCAGAAAAGCCTTTTGTTTTATTTACAGCAACTTATCCAACATTATGCAAAGCTATTGTTTGTGCGTGTCGATTTAGCGATTCAAATGGAATATCAACATGAAGTAGATATTCAGCAATTCAATCAATATTTGCAGCACTTCTTAAATCGAGTTCAGAATCAAGATACCTGTTTTAATGATTTGCAAGGCTATGCATGGGCACTGGAGCAAGGTGAGGATAAAGGTTATCACTGCCATGTCTTACTTGTTTACAATGGGCATCAGCGTCAAAATGACTTTTGGATTGGCTTACAGGTCAGGGATTGTTGGTCTGCATTAACAGATCAGAAAGGCTATGCTTTTGTTTCAAATGCGCCTGAGTATAAGAAGAAGTTTGAAGATCAAGGTACGCTAGGGATTGGAATGATTCATCGGAATCAGCCTGAGCAAGTGCAAAATGCGATACAGGCTGCCATGTACTTGGTCAATCCAGAAAAAGATAAACAATATCTTCGGGTTAGTATGTCGGGTATGCGTAGTTTTGGGCGTGGATTATTTGCAAATACTAAGCGTAGAGGGCTAACGGAGTCTTCGATTGATCAAGACGTTGTAAGTTAGGTGATTAGTGCGATGAGAGATGTGTATTTTTTTGCGGAACTACACATCCTATGTACCAATTAACGAATCTGATAAGTCGATGTTCCATTCACCGTACTAATTGTGCTTGGATTCATTTCCCCCAGCTTTTCCATAAGCTCAACCGTATATTCCTGCTTTTAGCTGGACGTTATGCCTTACGGCTATTGGCAAGCTTGGCAAGTGCTGCGATTCAGCTCACCATGAATTGGGCACAACGTTCAGTTTACTCTGCTCAAGCTGCACCTGTCTGGGCTGGCTATTTGGGCGATTGGCAGGTACATTTGGGCATTATCACATTACTTGGTGGATTGTGTGTGGTATTCGGTGTGATTTTAAGTGAAATGAAGTGGGCTCGGAAAAAAAGAATGTGAAAGTGGCTTGTGAGGATCCAAGCATCTAAAATTTATATTTCATTGGATATAAATTTGACTAATAAAGTCACGTGGTTGATTAAATTTTTAAGGATGATTTAAAAGAGAGTTAACGTGTTTAAATCGAAGAGAAAATCGTATTTTAAGACCGTTAAATACATGTAAAATCTTTAAATCATTTTTTATATCGCAAAAATATTAAGTTATATATCACTTAACTTTTGAAGTATAAGGCTTATTGGGGTTTGTAAGCTATTGTGTGTTAATAATTTTATTTGTTATAGATGTTACGTTTTATCGTCCATTTAGTTGACGAGAAAATAAAAAAGAATAAAAAATAATCAGAATATAGCGTTTCTATCGCATTTATTTTTGATCATAAATAAAAAGTAGAATTCGCTGTTCTCAACAGGTTTTATGCAGCTATATATGGAATTTGATTGTTGCATATTCAATGTTTTGTCAATTTAACGCTATTGATGAAGTGGTTCTATTCACAATACAAGGAGCGTGTGATGAATTTTTCCAAAGTATTGATTATTGCGGCTAGTGTGATGCTGGCAACATCAGTGACTTATGCAGATGAAACAATGCGTAGTAAACATATGTCGAGTTGGAAAGCTTCAATGCAGAAAAAGCATATGATTGCGAGTGCGATGAGTGCCGCACCCAAAAAAGTCAGTGCAATGGCAACTATTGTTTATATTGATGCTCAAGGTCATATGCAGACTTTGCGTAAGGGACACAATAATTTTATTTGTATGCCAGATAACCCAACAACACCTGGACCAGATCCAATGTGTATGGATCCAGCTTCAATGGAATGGGCAGAAGCATGGATGATGCACAAGATTCCTCCAAAAGGAAAAGTGGGGTTGATGTATATGCTTGCAGGTGGAACAGATGCGAGTAATGTTGATCCTTATGCAACTAAACCAACAGCTGGCAATCACTGGATTAAAACGGGCCCACATATCATGATTGTTGGTGCATCTCAAAGCTTTTACGATATGTATCCTAAACATAAACAACCCGATACTTCGGTACCATATGTGATGTGGTCTGGAACACCTTATCAACATTTAATGATTCCGATTAAATAAGCCTGCTGATTATTTTTTAAGATCTCAAGAAATTATGAGTGATTATTTGATTTCTTGAACTGAAATGAGAAAGGCTAGCATGTCAGATGCTATTTAAGCATTTTATATCTAGCCTACCGTGATTCAACATTATTCTCGCGTACTCATGGTCAGGGTGGATTTGTATTTCTCTGCTAAGCTCAGGTGGATATGACCTACATCGTTGTCATCAGTATCTACAAATCTTATTAAACCGTCTATCTAATCGAGATGGCTGTTTTAGTAACTTACACTGGTGGGCATGGGCGTTGGAGCAGGGTTTGCAACGTGGTTATCATATTCATTTACTTCTAGTTTATGATGGGCATAGGCACCAGAATGACTATTACCTAGGGCTAGAAGTTGGGCGTTATTGGAGAGATATCTTAACGGATGGCGAAGGTGAGTTTTATACGTCCAATCAGCCACAAGTCAAACATCGCTACGCTTTAATGAATCGCTTAGGAATCGGGATAATTTATCGTGATAACCCTGTAGCGGTTGAGAATGCACTCAATGCCTCAGCTTATTTGGTGAGCCCTGAAAAAGAGACACAAATGTTAAGGGTGAAAAAGCCCAATATGCGTACCTTTGGAACAGCACAATTTGATGTAGTTCGACGTCGAGGCATACATTGAGTAGAAGCCCTAAAGATGTATTCATTAGGGCATTCATTTTAACGAATCTGAACAGTCGATGCTCCATTAACCAATACTACATACGCTAGTCCTTATGGTGCTGCTTTGGCTTCAGAAGCTGGGTGAGTGAATTTATCCAGATCATTGACACTGCTATTGACCATGGCTGAGGCTTCTGCCGCATCACTTGCGGATGTTTCAGCACTGGCTGAAGGTGAGGAGGTGGTTTTCTCTTGGCAGCCCGTGAGAGTGATTAGGCAAATCAATCCTGTGATCAGGCTCAGGCGTTTATGAATAGGCATGTTTTTATTCTCATTCTAAGTGGGAAGCAACTTGCTACTGTGCTGAATCTCGGTGTGATTGTTAAAAGCTCAGTCAGCAGCAAGCTCAATCAGGCTTATTTGCAAAGTCCAGCACGAACCGCATCTACCATACGGGGTTGTGCTGGATCAGCAGCGAGTTTTAAGCAAATCGGCTGTTTATTTTTCTCAGCTTTCATAATCAGTGCTTCACCTGAAATCGGTTGAGAACCACCTGCGTTATACACCATATAGCGTTTGCCAGAGGTGGCTTTAAAGGTATAGGCATCTCCTGATTCGCCATAACCTTCAATCTTTTTCACGGTGACTGTGACTTGTTCAGTTTTTGCCAGTGCAGGCAAGCTGCATAAGGTACAGCTCAGAGCGAGAAGTAGTTTTTTCATTGTGATTATCCTGATGTTTCTGCTGTAGTTGAAATTAATTAAACATGGAAATTGGCCAAACAATTGCTTTGCCGAGGTTGTACATATAGCTGCGATCCGCAGTGGCACTGCATCCTTTCAGGTAAAAAGAAAACAGCACTGCCACAACGATATAAAATCCAATCACATAGTTTTTCATGATGTTTTCCTTAGCGAGCCTGACAATGTTGAACTGCATTGACCATGGCATCACCAAAATCAGCAGGAAGTTGCATATTGCTTGGATTCATTTCCCCCAGTTTTTCCATGAACTCAGGTGAATAGTGTTTTTCTAGACGATCATAGACACATGAACAGATAGATCGGTTTTGTCCCCCTGATTGACAGCCTGCATTAAAATCACGTTTTGCCTTACTTTCACAGCCAGATAACAGCCCCGACATGAGTAAGACCAGTACTGATAAGCCTGCATACTTCGACATGGCTCTTTTCCTTATGGTTTATTGTGTTATTAGAAACGATCATCAGGTTTGTCCCAGCCTGCCAAAGACAGCAATGCCCATAGCAAGACCATAATGACAAAAAAGCCAAGAATGGCAGGACCTAACCAGATCACCAGCCCAATGATTAAAATCAGGCGTGCAAAAAGCTTCATACCGCTGCTCCTTATGACATGTACCTCAAAATGGCATGTACTCCAGACAGGTGATGTCTGAATGCATAAAAAACTTACAGATGAATGCTTAGGTCTGAGACAAGATCGAAATATAAGGCGAAGACAAGCCATGCCTGAGCGGCATAGAAGAAGAAAATAAACAATGAGAAACAGTCATAGCGACTCCTAGATGTAATAGAAGTTCTGCCGAATCACTGTCAATTGATTATGGTGGCAGAACGAAAAGGGGTTGACAGACTGGACATCTAGAACCAGCACGCGCGAACGCGTCCCCCTCCCGTTCTACCGCAAAGGGGGACGAGAAGGTTACACATACAAGTCATGCTCAGAAAGAGCTAAACCTGATGCGCTAGATGAAACGGTCTGTCAAAACCGACTGACAATGTAGGTCAGCCCTTGCATGATAATCTGCACTTTTTAAAAGGTCAATTGCTGCCAAATTCAATTGATTAGCAACGCATCCCAATTATTTTGAGATACATATCACCGAGATGAAACAAGACCTGTTTAGCACAGTGCAACAGGTCTTCCAACATGCCGATTTAAATCACATCGTATTTCATCTATAGGGAGTATCTCACGATGCCATATCAACACCATGAGGATGCAAATGCATTCTACGAAGATCAGACTTTTACTCCACCGCAACCACTCATGCTGCTTTCCCCAAATAACCTTGCTCAGCTCGGACTGTATGTCTCACGCTCTTTGGGTTATTCCCCATGGATTGGTGCCATTGCAGGTGCAGCGATTGGAGGTGTCGTCCTAGCCATCATTGATCATCAACAGCAGCCTCCACAATTCTCTAAATCCTTTACCGACCACCAGTACTAATCGAGGACAAAACCATGGCACATCTACTTGAACAAATGGCCTATGTCGGTGAAACCCCTTGGCATGGTCTAGGTAATAGTCTGACACCTCATCAACCGATTGAAGTCTGGGCACAGCAGGCAGGCATGGACTGGCGGATTGAATCCTCCAATGTCAGCTACATGGCTCAGAATGAGCGAGGGCAAAGCATCATTCTGCCCTATGAAGAACAACGGGTACTATATCGTTCTGATACCCATGCACCACTTTCTGTGGTCAGTCAGCGTTATCAGGAAGTTCAACCCTTGGAGATTCTGGAATTCTATCGGGATCTGACTGAACAGGCTGGCTTTGAACTGGAAACCGCAGGGGTACTCAAAGGCGGCAAGAAGTTCTGGGCACTGGCGAAGACGGGACAAACCTCTATGCTCAAAGGCAAGGATGTCAGCAATGGCTATATTCTACTTGCGACAGCATGTGATGGCACACTCGCCACTACCGCACAATTCACTTCAATCCGTGTGGTGTGTAACAACACTTTGGCAATTGCCCTAAAAGGACAAAGCAGTAGTGCAGGTGTGGTGAAAGTACCCCATAGCACCAAGTTCAATGCCGAGAAGGTTAAACAGCAACTGGGCATTTCCGTTCGGGTATGGGATGAACACATGTATGAAATGAAACAGCTCAGCCAACGTAAAGTCACGCAAACCGAAGCAGCAGCCTATTTTGATGCAGTGTTTAACAACACTAGCCTAAGCCTTGCGGATCAGGACGACAGCATTATTCAGTTCTACCGCAATGTTGCCACCCAAGCACAAAGCAATCCGACAGGCAAAACCGAGAATAAAGCTGAACCGAATGGACGTGCCATGTCTAAAGTGATGAGCATGTTTAATGGTCAGGGACGCGGTGCCGAACTGAGTTCAGCCAAAGACAGTGCCTATGGCTTGCTGTGTAGCATCACCGAATTTGCCGATCACGAACGTCGTGCCATGAGTCAGGATCACCGTCTGGATTCGGCATGGTTCGGGGCAGGTGCAGCCCTGAAACAACGAGGACTAGAACAAGCATTACGTTTGATTGCCTAAGCTTGATCGCTAGCTTGTACGGTAGATAGCGATCAAGTTAGCGTACAAGCCAGCCCACTCTGATCTTCAAATCATCAAAGCCATTTATTTATTCAATCACATTCAAAGCTGTGTCTTCGGACATAGCTTTTTTTATGCCCAAAATTGAACAACTACAGGACATTCTCATGAATACAGCACTGTCTATTTCAAACCCATCGACATCGCCTCAGCCAATTCTAAATAACACTCGTCCGAAACTGTTTACTGCCAAACGCTTTGTGGATACCCGAAAGCTCAGTCAAGCCGAATGGCTAGAAGTGCGTCGGCAGGGCATTGGCAGTAGTGATTGTGCGGCCGCTTGTGGACTCAACCCTTATATGTCGATGTTAGAACTGTGGATGATCAAAACTGGACGCATCCAGCAAAACATCGAAGATGAACATCAAGGGCATTCGCCTTTGTACTGGGGTAAACAGCTAGAACCCTTAGTCGCAGAATACTACAGTCTGCATACTCAGCATAAAGTCCGTCGGGTCAATGCGGTGTTACAGCATCCTGATCCCGATAAGCATTTTATGCTGGCGAATCTAGATTATGCCGTAGTGGGCCATCCTGAAGTGCAGATTCTGGAATGTAAAACCGCAGGCGAACATGGGGCAAAACTGTGGCGGGAGGGTGTGCCTTTATACGTGCTTTGCCAAGTGCAACATCAACTGGCGGTGACAGGCAAACAAGCAGCACATGTTTGTGTGTTGCTGTGTGGGCATGAGACCAAGATTTTTAAAGTCACCCGCAATGAATCAGTGATTACTCACATCATTCAGGCTGAACGTCAATTCTGGGATTGTGTGCAACAGGATATTCCACCGTCAGTCGATGCCAGTGCTTCAGCTGCCAAAGCCTTGCAATTGCTCTATCCAGAGCATGTGCCATTGAGTACGACTGATCTGTCTGAAGATAACGATGCCAATCAACAGTTTGAGCAACTGCTTCAACAGCGCAATTTGATTGAACAGCATCAGGAACAGTTTGATCTGCTCAAGCATCAGCTACAAGCCAAGATACAAGATGCGGAACGTGCCGTGTTTCAAGCAGGCTCAGTCACATGGAAACGCTCCAAGGACTCAATCAGTCTGGATAGCAAAGCCCTATTGAAACAGCATCCTGAATATCTACAGCAGTTTCCACAAACCAAGCAAGGCAGCCGACGTTTACAGATTTACAGCGATTGAATGGAGTGGCTTCATTCAACTGTTTTCACATTCAACCAACTTCAGAAATCCCGTGCTCAGTGCATGGGATTTTTTATTTGTAATTTAACTACTCACTTATGAAATGAATAGAGGACATCCACATGATTAAAGGTTTAATTATTACCCCGCCCGTACTGGGTCGTATCAGTATCGGTAAAGTGGTGGAAAAGAACGGTAAACGTCTACCTGAAAAAGACGATCAATTTACCATTACCAGTCAAATCCATACCAAGGAGGGGTGGGTCAAGCATCCTCTGGATGAGCAGCTTCGTGCCAAAGCCCCCAATCAGAAACTCAGAAGTATTCCAGTGCGGATGTTATTTGATGATCCAGAACTGAATTTACGTGCCGAATATACTTTATTTGACCGTCAGACTGGACGACCAATCTGTATTGGTAATGGGGAAATGTGTCAGCGTCGAACAGGTAATGGGGTTGAACAACATCCTTGCCCATCACCTGATCTATGCCCGTTAGCACAAGGCGGGCAGTGTAAGCCCTATGCCCGTTTATATGTCAATTTGGATGAACAGGATGAGCTGGGCAGCTTTGTCCTCAGAACCACAGGCTTTAATACGATTCGTACCTTAACCGCACGGCTGCGTTATTACCATGCCGCAGTCAATGGCTTGCTGTCCTGCCTGCCTCTGCAACTCACTTTAAGAGGAAAAAGCACCAGTCAGAGTTATGGCACACCAATCTACTATGTGGATCTGACTTTAAGGGAGGGAGTCAGTTTGCAACATGCCATCATTGCCGCTAAGCAACTACAACAGGAAGCCCAAGCCTGTGGTTTTCAACAGGAGTTACTGGATCAGGTGGCACGGCAAGGTTATGCCAATGCGGTGTTTGATCGGGATGAGGGGGAGGATGGAATAGAGGTTGTGGAGGAGTTTTATCCTGAGCAGTCGAATGAAGCATCCTCAATTGATCAGAAGCAGAACATCTCTGAAATTCAGCAGATTCAACAAGGTTTGCAGCAGAGTGTTCGGGTGGTGAATTAGGCGTGAGTGGGGTAAGGGTATCCGAGCAATAAGTTTTTACAGGATGCCACATCATTTGAGCGAAAGACACAGCTCGCTTTATTGATATTAGGAGCACCCGTCATGACTACATTTATTGGTCAAACATTTGTAATGAATCAAATCATTAACTTAAAAGAAGTTATTCAGATTACAGGCCTGAGTCGAGCAACGATTTATAACATCATGAATGAAAAACATAAGCAATATGATCCAACATTTCCAAAGCAAGTTAATTTAACGGTTGGGCGTGTTGGTTGGTCTGCATTGGAAATTAACCAATGGATTGAATCTAAGTTAGCAAACCGCTAACTTAGATGGGAGTTTCGGCTCCCTTATTTTTTTAGTAGACTATAAGTACTTAGAAAAATTCAGAAAAATATGAATCAAACCATCAATTACTATAATGCCAATGCCCAAATGTTCTGTGAGACGACGTATAAGGTCGATATGGAGAGCTTGTATCAGCCATTCCTAAGATTCTTGCCTGAACATGCGTTTATTCTCGATTTGGGGTGTGGTTCAGGTAGAGACACTCTAGCTTTTAAAAATAAAGGTTATCAAGTTGAAGCAATCGATTATGCTGAAGCCCTTGTGGCCAAGGCGAGAGAGCTTACAGGGCTGGAAATACGTCAGCAAAGTTTTTATGACTTAAATGAAAATGAAAAGTACAATGGCATCTGGGCATGTGCATCATTACTGCATTGTGAGAGAAATCGACTACCTGATGTTCTGGAAAAAATGCTTCATGCTCTCAAGCCGAATGGCTTGATCTATATGTCTTTCAAATATGGTGATTCTGATCGAGAGAAGGATGGTCGAAAATTTACTGATTTGAATGAACAGCATGCTCAAGAATTGTTGGCACAATTTGATGAAACTAGCTTAATTCAACAGTGGATTACTATTGATAAAAGACCTGATCGTACAGAAGAGTGGTTGAACTTACTTTGGAAGAAAAATGTTTAATTCCATTCCATCAGCACAACAACAACTTAAATTCTTAAAAAATATTCAGTTGATCTTACAGTCAGGTAGCTTTAGTAGTACCTATAAATTTGCCTTACTGATTAGTCTTAGTCGATTAGCAATTGAGAGAGGTCAAGACAGCGGAGAACAGTTGGCACTTGAGTATACAGACATTGCTGAGAAGTTTATTGAACTCTATTGGAAGCAAGCTGTGCCATATACATTTCATGAAGAAGGTCAACTGATCCTCAATCAGAATAATGGTAAGCAGGCGGCTATTGTCAATCAAATCGTTTTGCTCAGGCAGAGATATTCATCACTTGGTGTATTACGCCGAGATTCATCGGTTTGGTTAAGGTTGCTGAAGGATGTGGCAAGAACAGTCAAAGAAATGCCAGTACGTTATCTGCAAAACTTAAATGGTCAGAATTTTGAGTTTTTATATCAGTTAGAAAAATCTAATCACCAACTGATCTTATTACCTCAAGTGATGTTTTGCTTACGCCAGTTCAGTGAAATTATTGAAGAACTGTGTCAAAAGCGGTGGATTGATTACATTCGAAAAAACAGTAGTAACGCACCCATCTTAAATAAGCTTCCGAACCTTGAACAGTTTATGTTTGAGCCGAGCCGTAATCAACTAAATGCAGTTGCAAATGTCTTGACCGAGCTACAAGAGTGCAAATGCTTCTATTGCAATAAAGAAATGAAAAAAGGTAATTATGCGGTTGACCATTTTATTCCATGGTCAATGTATCCATCCGATACTGGGCATAATTTTGTCCTTGCAGATGTAAGTTGTAACTCTAAGAAAAGCAACTCATTGGCTTCTGAAGAGTTTTTGCATAAATGGCAGGAACGGAATGAAGCGCAAGATTTAATTATTATCGATCGGATATCTGTATTAGGTTTTCTGACGGATAAAGAAAGATCACATATGGTGGCTGATTGGGCTTATGCACAAGCCAGTGAAAATAATTACTTAATATGGTCCCTCTAACCTAAAAATTTGAGTACTTTTATAAAAAATATAATAATCGTAACCTGATATCAATAGACTCTAAGATTATTAGAATTTGTAGGGGAAAAATGGCTTCACTATATCTAAATCGACTAAAAGCAAATGAACGAGAACAGTTAATAAACGTATTACATGAAGCACAAAAGGGTATGTGCTTTATATGTGAAAAGCCAATTGATTTAGTTATTCACTCTGACAGTATTGATATTGATCATGTGATACCGTCTGCTCATAATGGTAAAGATGATCCGAGTAACTTTGCTTTAACACATGCGAGTTGTAACCGATCAAAGCAGGCGAGTAATCTAGAAGTTGCCCGTATTTTGCAACGCTTTAAGCAGCTGAAAGAAGATCTACAACATGGAAATAAAGTTCCGAATTTAGCGCATATACTTGAGAATGCTAAAGGCGGACAACATGAATTAAATTTTAAAATAGAAGATGATGTCATTCACTTTAGTTTTTCTAGTATAGGTGATGAAAAAATTTATCAGTTACCTCTTTATCAAGATGATCTCAGTGGCTTTAAATATTTTTTTGCTAAAATGCCTATTGAATATTTGCATCATGATCAAAGAATTAACCCAAGATCAATTGGTCCAAATATTAGTAAGTTGGTTGAAGAATTTTATCAAAAAAGACCACAACTACATATTCCTTTAGCGTGGATGCAAAGCCAAAACAATAAATCAGGTATTTTTATCTTTGATGGTCAGCATAAAGCCGCTGCACAAATTATGTTGGGTGTTCGCTCATTACCTGTTCGAGTTTTTGTGGATGTAGATGCCGATGTATTAATTACGACAAACTTTAATGCTGGGACAACATTAAAACAAGTTGCTTTCGATAAATCAGTTCAACGTCATCTTGGTAGCACTTTATATCAGGATAAATTACAGCGTTACCGTATGGATACCACTCGAGCTGAAGATGATTTCAGTTTTTCCGAAAAGGACTTAGCCTCGCATTTCAAAGGTCAGTCTAGAGAGATAAAACGATATGTATTGGATTCGGTTCGTAATGCAGTAATTACCAGTCCAGAAAATAAGTTGCGTGATTATATTGATATGGCAGGTAAGGCGACTGAAAAACCAATTTCCTACATTAGCGTGGAGCGTACATTCTATTCTTTCTTTATTCATTCTGAATTATTAGAAACCCGGTTGGATTATAAATCTGATGTTGGTGAAAATCCTCGGGAACTTGAAGTTAGTCAACTAGTTCAGTTAATGAATATCATTGCTGAAGAATTTTATATTGAAAAGTATGATTTCGAAATTGGGACAGGTCAGATTGAAAGTAAAATCCAAAAAGGACAAACCATACCTTTAGAGCACCTGAAGGCTTTCCGTCTGAGTAAAGAAGAGATTGTTTATAATTGGTTATCATTGATTCGTGAATTAATTACCAATTATTACAGTACAGTTGGTGGAGCTTACTATCCGAATAAACCTTTTCAAATTAAATTCCCTGATCAATTGTGGACAAACATCCGAAATTTTTTAAGAAATTTTGCAGCTCTACCTTTCTTGGTTAATACACAGCTTTCATCGACCATTTTTAGTGGGAAGCGATCTACTGATTATTGGCAGACAATTTTGAAAACTGGTGAGAGTAATGATGGTATTCAAGTAATGCCTGAAGGCCTTATTCTCGTTCAAATGCAGAAACCACTATAATATGTACACCCTTTGCAGAGTTCCCTCTGCAAAGGGATACATCTAAAACTTGTAAATCCCACTGATTTCTTTTAAAGCATTGGTATAAAGTGAGGACTTTAGCTCTTGTAAATTGCCTTGTTTAGTTAAAAAATCTTGATGTAACACGATCCAATTAGGATCACTTTTATTCATTTCTATTGGCGATGGAAGAAAAGAACGTTTAGCATCGTATGCACATACAAACTCATCTGATAAAAAGGCAGGTGGTGTTATCCGATCACGAACGATGAAGCAATCCACTAAAGTAAAATTTACAGGTGGTTTTCCAGTAAATTCTCCTTGAATCATCCAAACAATATCATCAGTTTTTAGATTCTTATTTTGCTTGGCGTAAACCATTGGTTGAGGTAAATCATGGTAATAAAATGAGCTCTTATCTTTCGTGCTTACTTTATGATAAGCAAGCCAATGTCTGCGCATAAAAAAAATATCCAAGAAAAGCAAAAAATATTCAAATTATTTTAACGCAATTCACATAAAAATAATTTTTTCGACAATGCTAAAAACTTTGACGTTTCTATTACAATGAATGTGATTTTTTGAATTTCTTCGGCTCATTTAGAATTTTTTATTGGGTCGAAATTTATACTTGTAGGTAAAAAATGCCGTTAACGCTTAGCCAATTAGAAAATCATTTATTTAAAGCTGCAGACATCCTGCGTGGAAAAATGGATGCATCTGAATTTAAAGAATATATTTTTGGTATGTTGTTCATTAAACGCTGTTCGGATGTTTTTGACGAGAATAGAGAGCGTTTGATCAAAGAGTTTATTGAAGCAGGTCATTCTGAAGAGGAAGCTCAGGAAGCATCTAAGCTTAAGGACTTTTATAAAGAAGAAGGTTCTTTTTGGGTTCCTGAAGAATCACGCTATGATTTTATTGTAAAACACGCTCACAACAACGTTGGCGATTACCTTAACAAAGCCCTTGGTGGTCTTGAGGTAAATAACGTGAGTCTAGAAGATGTTTTAGAACATATCGATTTCAATAGAAAAATTGGTAAAAGCCGAATTAAAGACATCAATTTACGACAACTTATTTCGCATTTTGCAACTTACCGTTTGAGAAATGAGGACTTTGAATTTCCTGATTTACTTGGAGCTGCATACGAGTATCTTATTGGTGAGTTCGCAGATTCAGCTGGTAAAAAAGGCGGTGAATTCTATACACCTCGATCAGTTGTTCGATTGATGGTACGCATGATGCGTCCTCAACAGCATCATCATGTTTATGATCCATGTTGTGGTTCTGGCGGTATGCTGATTCATGCAAAAGAATATATGGATGAGCATGGTCAGGATGGACGTAAAGCAAATCTCTATGGGCAAGAAGCCAACGGGACAGTTTGGTCGATTGCTAAGATGAATATGCTGTTACATGGTATTAGTTCAGCAGATTTGCAAAATGATGACACGCTTGAACACCCTCGCCATTTAAAAAATGGTGAATTACGTCGTTTCGACCGTATTTTGACTAACCCTCCATTTTCGATCCCATGGGGGAGTAAAGATAAAAACGAAAAAGGGGAAATTGCGTGGAAGCCTGATTTTTCAGATATTCGCTTCCCTTATGGTGAGGTGAAGTTAGGTTCTAAAAAAGCAGATTTGATGTTTGTACAGCACATGTTGGCGGTCTGTGCAGATGAAGGTCTCGTTGCGACTGTTTTACCTCACGGTGTGCTATTCCGTAGTGGCGAAGAAAAGACGATTCGTCAGGGCATTATTGATGATGATTTATTAGAAGCTGTCATCGGTATTGCACCAAATCTGTTTTATGGCACAGGTATTCCAGCGTGTATCTTAATTCTACGTCAGCGTAAAAACGATGCATCAGAGCGTATTAGTGGAAAACCGCAAAATCGACAAGGCAAAGTATTATTTATCAATGCGGATCGTGAATATTTCGAAGGCCGTGCGCAAAACTATCTATTACCTGAACATATCGAAAAAATCGCTTCAACCTATGAGAATTACTCAGAGTTGGATAATTTCTCTAAAATCGTTGATTATCAAGAGATTGTAGATAACGATTACAACCTTAATATTCGTCGCTATGTAGATAACACGCCTGAACCAGAACCTCAGGATGTTCGAGCACATTTAGTTGGTGGTATTCCTAAGCCTGAAGTCTCAAATAAAGCGCCTTTATTTCAAGCACACGGTCTAGATGCATCAGCTTTGTTTGTTGAACGTGATGAAAAGTACTATGACTTTTTACCTGAGATGCAATCAAAAGCAGAGTTTAAATCTTTAATCTCACAACAAGCTTCAGTCGTGGCGAGAGAAGCAGAAATTAAAGCGTCATTTGAAAAGTGGTGGTCAGAAAACGCAAGCTCAATCACAACATTGGTTGGTGAGAAAAGTTTTGTAAGTGTCCGCCAGCAATTACTTGAAAGTTTTAGTCAAACTTTGAATCAAGTGGGTATGCTCGATAACTTCCAAGTTAAAGGAATGATTGCTGGTTTTTGGTATCAAGCAAAATATGATTTCTTGACGCTAATGGCACGTGGTTCAAGTGGTGTAGTGGATGCTTGGCGTACAGGTATTGTGACTGCGCTTGAGGACAAGACTCGTAAAGAAAGCCCACTTGAGCACAAGTTGGTAAAATTCCTAATGGGTGATTTCGTTGATGATTTAGAGCAGTTGAATGCGAAAAAGACTGAGCTTGAAGGTCAGTTAGCTGCTTTAGAAGGTACGGAATCAGATGAGGAAGAAAGTGAGTCTGATCAAGCTTCGATTAAAGATTTGAAAGAGCAGAAGAAGACGAAAGAGGCTCAAATTAAGCCACTCAAGCAATCTGTGAGAGCCCTTGAAAAAGAGCGTAAAGCTTTAAATGTACAACTGAAGAAACTGCAAAAAGATGCATTGCTAAATCAGGATATGATTGTAAGCATTGAAGTACAAACTCAAGCGATTGATAGTCAGGAAAGCAAAGTGCATCGTCAAATTCAAGTGATTGAAAATGAGCTTGAACCAGTCTATGAGGCTTTAGAAGCTTATGCCGCTGTAGAAGCTGAGTTAAAAGAAGCAAAACAAGCGGTGTCTGAAAAAGAAGCACAATTTGTTGAGTACTTAAACCAAGCAGTAGATGGCTTAGACAGTGAGCAAGCAGCTATTTTAATTTTGAATATTTTGCATAACGATATGACTCAGATTTTAAATCGTTATATCAATATTCAACGTCAGGCCGTGGTGCAGTGTTTTGAAACGTGGTGGGATAAATATAAAGTTACGTTAAATGAAATTGAGCAAGAGCGAGAGAAAGTAGCATCTGAATTATCAGGTTTCTTAAAGGAGCTTGGTTATGTTTGATCTAACTAATATCACTTTCGATAAAGTCAAAATTCGTGATTTAGTTGAATCCCAATATGCAGGGGAATGGGGGGATGACTCTTATTTCCCAAATGCTAATGTAATTCGTGCGACTGAAATTAAAAATAATGGTGAAATTAATTACAATACAGCGGTAAAACGAAAAATTGATCCACAACAGCTAGAAAGAAAAAAATTGCAATTCGGTGATATCTTAGTTGAAGGCTCAGGTGGAAGTCCTACACAACCTGTTGGTCGTATTGCATATTTTAATAAAAATGCCGACGAGAATTTTATTTGTTCAAACTTTTTTCGAGTGATTCGCTTAAAAAGCAATATCAATAGTAAATATATATTTTGGTTACTCCACTATATTTACTTTCAACCAATCATAATGCGATTTCAGCAACAGACGACAGGACTAATTAATTTTAAGTTTCAGGAATATTTAGATCTAGAGATTTTTGTTCCATCAAATCCAAAGGATCAGGAATATATTGCTAGAGTTTTAGATAATCTTCAAAATTTAATTAATCTTCAAAAGAATATTATTCGTAAATTGGTTAGCAAGAAGCAGGGACTTTTAAATGATCTACTTACTCGTGGCGTAGACTCAAAAGGAAATCTCCGGTCAAGTTATAAAGACGCACCTGATCTTTATCATGAGACTGAACTTGGGTTTATTCCAAAGGATTGGGATATCTCTTTGTTAGATAATATTGCTACCAGAGGAAGTGGACATACGCCAAATAAGAATGTTCCTTCATATTGGAATGGGGGGATTAAATGGGTTTCACTTGCAGATTCCTCTAAGCTAGATCAGATTCATATTTCTGAAACAGATAAAGAAATTAGTGATTTAGGTATACAAAACTCTTCGGCAGTAATGCACTCTAAAGGTACGGTTATCCTTTCTAGGGATGCAGGAATTGGTAAGAGTGCCATACTGACTGAGGATATGGCAGTCAGTCAGCATTTCATGGCTTGGAAGTGTTCAAGACAATTAAACAACTATTTTTTGTATTACAGGTTGCAGAAGGATAAACTTGTCTTTGAAAATATTGCCATTGGAAGTACGATTAAAACGATTGGTTTACCTTTTTTTAAAGCCTATCAAATTGCTGTTCCGACAACAGTAAGTGAACAAGAAAAAATTTCGGCGATTTTATTAAATGCTGATAGACATTTAAGTAACGAAATTGAAAAATTAGAGAAATTAGAGAAAGTAAAAATAGGTCTCTTAGAAGATTTACTTAAAAATTAAAGTATGGAATGAATAAGTGAGCAGAGAATATTTAGATGTAGAGCTTCCATTGATTGACCAGCTAAGAGGGATAGGCTGGTCACATTATATTAATGGCAGTGTAGAAGATCCGAAAGTAACGTTACGTCAGAACTTTACAGAAGTTTATCTTGAATCTATCTTGCGAAAAAAATTATGTGAAATTAACTTGCGTGATGGCAAAGAGTGGCTAGATAAAGAACGTATTGATGACACAGTTAAAGCACTACAACTAAATGCAAAAAATAAACTTTTAGAACTTAACAAACAGGTGACTGAAAGTTTATTGCTCAAGGGACATGAAGTTGATGGATTAGAAGGGTGGAATGGTGGACGTAGCCAAATCATTCAGTTCTTTGATTGGGAAAATGTTCACAATAACCGATTCACGATTGTTCGCCAATTCAGAGTAGATTGCCCACCTGGGTATGATAAGGGTAAAGGCTACATCATTCCTGATATTGTTCTATTTGTGAATGGTTTACCATTGGTCGTAATTGAATGTAAATCTCCTGCTGTTCAAGAACCTATCATTCAAGCGATTGATCAATTGAGACGATACACTAATCAACGGTTTGAATCAGGTGAAGTACATGATAAGGAAGGTAATGAAAACCTATTTATTACCAATCAATTACTCATAGCAACGAGCTTTGATGAAGCTCGAGTGTCCACAATTGGTGGTTTAGCTGAGCATTACTTGCCTTGGAAAACGACCTATCCTGAAAAAGAAGAAACGATTTGTGAAAAATTAGGTGTTTCGCAACTAAGCGAACAGCAACGTTTAGTACAGGGAATTCTTGAGCCGAAAAATTTACTCGACCTTGTTCGACACTTTGTCATTAATCAAACTGAAAATGGGCGATTAATCAAAATAGCACCTCGTTATCAGCAATACAGAGCAGTGAATAAAGCCATAGAAAGATTAAAAAATGGTGATACACGAGCGGTTGACGGCGAGCATGATAAGCGTGGTGGGATTATCTGGCATACGCAAGGCTCAGGTAAGTCACTAACCATGGTTTTCTTGGTACGTAAAATGCGTTCCGATTACCATTTGCAGACGTTTAAAATTGTGATGGTCACAGATCGTAAGCAATTACAGAAGCAATTAGCTGCCACCTCCATTTTAACGGGTGAAAAAGTTTATGTAGCTAAAGATGCTAAAACAGTGAATAAGCTGATTGAAAGCACAACACCTGATATTGTCTTCGCAATGATTCAAAAATATCAGGATCAAGATCTGAAAGCGATTAAATCAGATGAAAAAATTGCTTTAGATCAATTGACCAGTACGACCAAGAAATCATCAAGAGTTAGAAATGCCAATGAAAATATTCTTATCTTGATTGATGAAGCGCATCGAACTCAAGCAGGTGACTTACATGCCAATCTCATGGCTGCTTTACCAAATGCAGCCAGAATCGGTTTTACAGGTACGCCTATTATCATGGGTAAAAAGAAATACACACATGATATTTTTGGTGAGTTTATTGATCGCTATACGATTAAAGAGGCGGAAGAAGATGGTGCGATTGTACCGATCCTCTATGAGGGTCGTACTGCAAAAGGTGCATTAAAAGATGGTGCAACTTTGGATGAGCTTTTTGAAGATCTCTTTGCAGAGAAATCAAAAGAAGAGCTAGAAGAGATTAAAAAGAAATATGCAACCAAAGGGGATATTAGTGAAGCCCCATTGCTTATTGAAGATAAAGCTTACGATATGCTGTGCCATTACGTGACACATATCATGGCAAACGGGCTGAAAGCACAGGTTGTAGTATATAGTCGTTTGGCAGCGATTCGTTATGTCGAAGCTTTGAATAAAGCAAAAGAGAAACTTCTAAAGCAATCGAGTTTAATCTCTGAATCAGATAAAAAAATATCTGCTGAAGAGTTGGTACAAAAGCCATTGAAAAAGCAGGCTCTTATACAGGCGTATCGTCAAAAGGATTTACTACAAAAAATCGATTTTGCTGCAATTATTTCTGCTGATAATAATGATGATCCAGCATGGAAGGAATGGACGGATCATGAGGTACAAGAAACGAGAATTGAAAATTTTAAAAAACCACTGATACATTCTAATCCTGAAAAAATGCACCCCCTTAGTTTTATTATTGTTAAATCAATGTTACTGACAGGCTTTGATGCTCCAATTGAGGGGGTGCTATATTTAGATCGTTCAATTCAAGAAGCAGAACTTCTACAAGCAGTGGCACGTGTAAACAGGACGGGTTTTGGAAAGAAAGCCGGTTTGGTTGTGGACTATTATGGTGTTGCTGAACATCTAAAGGATGCATTATCGCAATACAGCCAAACAGATATTGAAGGTGCATTAGCAAGCATTAAAGATGTTCTGCCTAGTTTAAGAGATGCTTATACACGTGTCATGAAATGTTTTACCACTCATGATTTAGATATTTACAGTGATTTAAACGAGTGTGTTTATCTGCTTGAGAGTGAGAAGATTAGGGCTGAATTTACTGTTAAATTAAAGAAAATGCTTGCTCTCTTAGATATAATATTACCACGTCCAGAGGGATTAGAGTTTGTCAAAGGTGCCAAGCAACTCGCTTACATTTATGCTCGAGCACGTAATCAGTATCAAATGAACAGCACGCCAATTGGGAAGGATGTTGGAGCTAAAGTCAGACAATTAATTGATGATCATGTTATTGGCATGGGGGTGGATCCGAAAATTCTACCTGTTACATTGCTGGATGCTGGTTTTAGTGACTATTTGGAGCAAATTGAGAAGCAGGCTGGCAAACGAGCTAAAGCATCGGCAATGCAGCATGCTGTCCGTGCTCACGCTACCCAAAATATGGATAAAGATCCGGTCAAATATGCAAAATTAAGTGAGTACGTTGAAGAAATTCTAAAAAATATGCATGAGCATTGGGAAGAGCAAATTAAGGCATTCCAAAAGATATTAGATCAGGAACTAACACAACAGGCTTTTGATTTTGAAGATGATAAACAGCCTGACATGCCAGATGAATATAAGCCATTTTATAATGTAGTCGTAGATGAAGTTTTCAAAGATGTTAAGTTAACTGAACAACAGCAATCCCAGATATGTAGCACCATACAGGATTTAGTTGATATGATTGCTAACGAATTGACGGAAACTTTCTGGGAGTCACATAAAGCCGCAATGCGAGATTCGCTTCAGTCTAGAGTAGTGCAAGATTTATTTAAATCTAAATTGGTACCTATAACTAAAGCTTCATTGCTTGCGAATAAAATTATGGATATTGCTCAAGCAAACCATGAAGCTTTGTTAAATTTGTAATGCAAACAAAAATTGGCGAATTCGAAATTAATGTTAAACACAGCAGAATTAGAAATTCAATGTGTTTAACAGTTGAAAGAGATGGTTCTATTTCTCTTGCTCTACCTCTTGATGCAACGCATCAAGAGGTAGAGCAATTCGTTAAGTCGAAGACTTTTTGGTTGTATACGAAGTTAGCTGAAAAGGAAGAATTGAGACAGAAAACTATACCTAGAAAACAATTCGTTGCAGGTGAAGGTTTTTTGTACCTTGGCCGTAGTTATCGTCTCAAAATTGAAAAGAATATCGAATTGCCAATACAACTCAAGAAAGGCAGATTAGTGCTGTCATCAGATAAAGTTGATGAAGCTCAAAGTTACTTAATTAGTTGGTATAAGAAGAAAGCAGAAAAATGGATAGAAGCAAGATTTGAAGATTTTAAAAGTCAGATTGTTGTTCAACCTGAAAAGATTCATATCAGAGATTTAGGATACCGTTGGGGATCATGTAGCAGAAATAAATATTTATATTTTCATTGGAAAATTATTTTACTCCCGAAGTCACTTATTGATTATGTGTTAGTACATGAACTTATTCATTTAATTGAACCAGAGCATAATGATGCATTTTGGAAATTAGTGGCACTAATTATGCCTGACTATGAAGAGCGTAAGATTCAATTAGACAAAATAGGAGCCGAAACAGATTATCTATTCTAAAAATGGGGAATTTGAGGTAATTATTTTATTTATTAATTTTTAAAAATTAGCACTTTGTAATTTGAGTTCAATAGCTACCTCCTCAAAACTAGATCTCTTGTAAAGATTAAATAAGCCAATTGATTTTCATCAATGACTATATGAGGTGGGAGGGTATCCGACGATAACGCCCAGCACTGTTATCATCAATATTCTTTAAAATGAGTTGATGAATGTTGCGAATTTGCCATTCTGAAAAATGCTCATTCTTGCGAATGATATCTTCCACGTAATAAATTGCATCACGGTGATTGATGGCTTCAAAGTGTTCACGTAGTGCTTTGCCACCAACAGTAATCCCTTCTAAAACAACCTTGGTTTCAAGCAAAGTCAGTGTATTGCCTTCAATTGCATTGGAGTGATATGTCCAACGCAGGATTAAATCTTCCTGTAAATTTTTGACAATCGAAGGAGCAAGAGGACGATGTTGATCCAATTTGTGTTTTAAAAGATCAATATCTTCAAACATAGCTTTGCCACAACACGATAAAAATCAAAACTAAATCTTGATGTTAAACATATATCGATTATTGTGATGAGCTTTTCAGCTCATCACAATAATTTGCCCATGTCTGCATCATCACTTTTCGCTTTTCTAAATGCTTGGTGCGGTTATAAGCACGACCATGCATGTCTTTGACTTGATGAGCGAGCTGTTGCTCAATCAGTTCAATTGGAAACTCTAAAACTTCTTCCAAAATGGTACGTGCCGAAGCACGAAAACCATGCCCACATACTTGTTCGCTGGTATAGCTTAGGCGACGTAATGCTTGATTAATTGTATTTTCAGACATTGGCTTTAAGTTGGATGTTGTTGCAGGAAAAACATATTCACTTTTATGCCGACTAATTTGAGAAAGTTCCGAAAGCAAATGAATCACCTGAGTGGATAGGGGCACAATATGCTGGACACCTGTCTTTAATTTTGTTTTCGGTGGGGTATAACACCATAGCCCTTTTTCAAGATCAATATCTTGCCATTTAGCATGTCTTAATTCCCCTGGGCGTACAAACACCAATGGTGCAATTCGTAAGGCATAGCGTGTAATAGCTGAACCTTCGTAGTGGTCAATATCTTGTAAGAGTAAAGCAAAGTCTTTGGGTTCAACCAATGCTGCCATATGTTTTGCACGAGGGGTTTTTAGAGCACCTCGCAAATCTTGCGTTGGATCACGTTCGCATAAACCAATTGATACGGCGTAACGTAAAATCTGACCACATTTCACTTTAACTTTCTTGGCAGTTTCTAATTTTCCTTCTTTTTCATAAAGCTGACAAACTTTAAGCACATCCATTGGTTTGATCTCATGAACAGGCATTTTTCCGATATGCTGATTAATCACTTCTAAAAGTCGTTGCTGCCCCTTTACAGTAGACTCAGCAAAATCTTGTTTGGCAAACCATTCTGCTGCAATTTCTAAGAAAATATTCTTATTTGCATTTAATATCTCATTCTCAATTCTGATTTTTTCAGAATAAGGATCAATATTCTGAGCGAGCAGGGTACGAGCTTCATCTCTTTTATGGCGAGCTTCGGCTAAACTGACAATTGGGTAAATACCAAAACTAATCGTATTACGTTTTTTGGTGAATGGACGACTGTAGTCAAACTTCCAATATTTGTAGCCATTTTTGTGAATGAACAAATAAAGACCAAGCCCATCCGAAATACGTTGGTGTTTATCTGGATCTGCTTTGAGATTTTTGATCTTACTATCGGTAAGGCTTTTGACTATTTTTGGCATTTTTACAGTACAAGGTTTTGCGTATAAAAGTTTGTACTGTATTTTATACTGTAAAAAATATTAGTCTACAAGAGAGATTAAAAGACTTATCTGGACTGTTTATTTATATAAGATACTGAGTTTATTTAATTTTCAATGGTTGATTTGACCGTTAAAGATAAAAATAAACACTAAATTGGTGCGGTCTGCGGGACTCGAACCCACGTCGGTCGCTTAGGAGGCAACTGCTCTATCCAGTTAAGCTAAGACCGCAGCTCAGGCGTTACTCTACCGCAAACATTCATAAAAAAAAAGTTATTGCGGGGCAATAACTTTTTAAAAATACTCAGAAAATCAGGTTTTGATGAGATAAGATGACCTCTAACCCATTTTTCCTTAAGATTTTTTAGCAGCAAGCATTTTAAAGAGCATAAACATCAGCGCAATCCAAATCGGAAGCATGATCACAGACTCTTTAAAGCCTTGCATCCACATGATGTAAAGCACAACCACGATAAAAGCTAAAACAATATAGTTGGTGATCGGGTATAACAATGAAGGATATTTAGTTTTAATTCCTTCGCTAATCATTGCCTTTTTAAATTTCAAATGGGTCAGTGCAATCATTGCCCAGTTCAGAACCAAAGCCCCAACAACAATATACATGAGGTGACCTAAAGCATCCTCAGGAACAAAGTAGTTCAATAACACACAAGCAAAAATCAGTAGCGCTGAAAATAACACCGCAGGAATTGGCGTGCCTTGTTTATTGACCTTCAGGAACACTTTTGGTGCATTGCCTTGTTCTGCCAAACCAAACAACATACGGCTGTTGGCATACATGCCACTGTTATATACAGAGAGCGCTGCTGTTAAAATAATGAAGTTCAGAATACTCGCAGCCCAGCCAATACCTAACTGGCTGAAAATCATCACGAATGGGCTTTTGTCTAAACCACCGAGTTGTAGTTTGTCCCAAGGCACAAGTGATAATAAAATCGTGAGTGAACCGACATAGAAAATCAGAACACGGAAAACCACCTGATTAATCGCTTTCGGAATGGTTTTTTCTGGTTGCTCAGCTTCTGCCGCTGCCATACCGATCAGTTCAATTCCACCGAAGGCAAACATGATAAAGGCAAGCATGTAAAATAGACCACTAAAGCCTTTCGGGAAGAAACCACCATGGGTCCATAGATTGGTAATCGTTGAACCTGAGCTTGGGTCAGCTGTGACTAATAATACAATTCCGAAAATAATCATGGCAATTACGGCTGTAACTTTAATAATTGCAAGCCAGAACTCGGATTCGCCATAGAATTTGACATTGCCTAAGTTGACTAAGGTAATGACAATAAAGAAGAAAAGCACCGACACCCACGCAGGGATAAATGGCCACCAGTAGTGAATATATTTTGCAACGGCCGTTAATTCAGACATTGCCACTAAAATATATAAAATCCAGTAATTCCAGCCTGTTAAAAAACCTGGAAAATTTCCCCAATACTTATACGCAAAATGACTGAATGAACCTGTCGTTGGTTCATGAACAATCATTTCCCCGAGTTGACGCATAATTAAAAATGCAATTAAACCACCAATTGCATAGCCTAAAATAATCGATGGCCCAGCAGATTGGATGACTTGTGCGGAACCTAGAAACAGACCCGTACCAATTGCACCACCCATTGCAATCAGTTGGATATGTCTGTTTTTTAAGCCACGCTGTAATTTCGATGACTCGTTACTCAAAATGGTATGCTCAGTAATCCACAAGATTGCGTATTGTAATAGATTGCTATAATTTAGCCTAGCCTTATGAATGACTGGTTGATGTGCAACTTTTGTATGATAACTTTTTGAAAATAATAAATATTTTTTGATTAAAAATTATTCGATTTTCAATCTTGGTTGTGTATTTTGCTGAGATCGCTCAGATTTTTTTGAAAAAAAACAACAATCAGGCGATAATGCTTTTTATTTTGAGATGATTAATATGACAATTCCTGCTTGTCCAAAGTGCCAATCTGAATATACCTATGCCGATGGTGAGTTATTGATTTGCCCAGAATGTTCTTATGAATGGAAAGAAGGCGAGGTAGCTGCTGAACAAGCTGAGCAAGTTGTCGATGCACATGGTCAAGTATTGCAAGATGGCGACAGCGTCACTGTAATTAAAGATCTAAAAGTCAAAGGCTCATCATTAGTCGTCAAAGTTGGTACCAAAGTGAAAGGTATTCGTTTGCTTGCTGATGCGAGTGATGGTCACAATATCGATTGTAAAATCAATGGTATTGGAGCGATGAAGCTTAAATCAGAATTTGTTAAAAAAGCGTAATTTCAATATATCCGAGGCAGATGTGTCAATAATCGCATCAATATCTGCAGACGTTTTAAAATCTGCACAGCAACAAATTCAACAGGATTTAACACAAGCATTAGATGCTTTTGCACTGCCTGAGCCTTTAAAAGGTGCGGTATATCATGCTGTGATGTTAGGTGGTAAGCGTGTACGACCTGCACTGTGTTATGCAACTGCGGCGTTACAACCGCATATGCATTCGGCGGCAGTACGTCGTGCGGCAGTTGCAGTTGAATTGATTCATTGTTATTCGCTGGCACATGATGATTTGCCGTGTATGGACAATGATTCTTTGCGTCGTGGGCAACCGACGTGTCATGTTGCATTTGGGGAAGATACTGCTTTACTGGCAGGCGATGTGTTGCAGTCGATGGCCTATGAAGTGCTGGGCAGTCGCCTGTTTGATACAAGCGTAGCAATTGAACCCAGTGTCGTCTTAAAGCAAATGCAGATTTTAGCAACAGCCAGCTCGAAAATGGTTTGCGGTCAGGTACTTGATTTACAAGCTGAAGGTAAAAAAGTTAATCAAGATGCCTTAGAAAATATTCACCGTAACAAAACAGGTGCGTTGATTCAGGCTGCAATCATGATGGTGGCAGTGACGATTTTTAAAGGTACAGATCCTGCAATTCCACAGTTGCGTCAGTTTGGACAGTCAATTGGTCTGGCGTTTCAGGTACAGGATGATATTTTAGATGTCACTGCTGAAACTGAAGTCTTGGGTAAAACGGCGGGTAAAGATCTGGAAGTTGAAAAATCAACTTATCCTGCGCTTTTAGGTTTAGATGCTGCACAAGCTTATGCACAGCAATTGCATGATCAGGCGCTACAAGCTTTAAGTCATTTTGGGGAAGATGCACAGCAATTGCATGCGATTACCCAGTTTTTACTGGCGCGGCAACATTAAAAAAAGCGGCTAAGCCGCTTTTTTTATTTTTAAATCAATTATTTTAAAGTACGTCCCATAATGCCACGAATGGTATTCAGTACATCAGCTGGGAGTACCACAGTTTTGGCATTGTTGGATTTTGCCATATCCTGCATGGCTTTAATGTACTGTTCACCAAGTAAATAAGACACAGGAATTTCCTGTTCGCCGATTGCTGAACTCACCATGGCAATCGCTTTTTGTGAAGCCTCTGCCAAAACCACTTGTGCTTCAGCATCGCGGCGTGAAGCTTCTAAACGTCCATCCGCTTCTAAAATGGCAGCTTGTTTTTCACCATCGGCTTTGGTGACGGTTGCACGGCGCTGACGTTCTGCCGCGGCTTGCGCTTCCATAGCAGCCTGCATTGTTGTAGAGGGTTGAATATCCTGAATTTCTACAGTCTTTAAGGTGATGCCCCAGTCGGCAATATCATCGGAAATTGCAGCTTTGAGCTTAGCTTTAATATGATCACGTGACGACAAAGCATCATCCAGATCCATTTCACCGACAATTGAACGCAAGGAAGTTTGCACCAAATTCTGAATTGCAATATTAAAATTTTCAATACCATAGACTGCTTTTTCAGGTGTGGTCAGGTTGATGTATGCCACAGCATTCATCATTAAAACGGCATTGTCACGGGTAATGACTTCTTGAGAAGGAATGTTGAGAACAATATCTTTGGTTGTGACTTTATAAGCAATATCATCAATATACGGAATAATGATACTTAAACCTGGCCCAAGAGTTGTATGGTATTTACCTAAGCGCTGCACGATCCATTTGTTGCCTTGTGGAACAATACGTACGCCTTTAAAAATAGTGACTGCAACAAAAGCAAGAAGTGCTAAAACAATAATACTTGCGTTCATTATTATTTTCCTTGTTGTGAAGAGGAAGGATTTGAAGAATAGCGTTGTACCAGCAGGTCATTGCCTAATATATCAGTCACAATAACGCGATCACCGACCTGTACATTGGATGCAGTGCGGCATACCCATTCATCTGCACCGAGTATAGGCAAGGAAAACCGAACTTTGATTTGCTCGTGATTGAGCCCAGTCTGAATGACCATACCAATTTGCCCGATGGTAGCTTCACGGGGTAAACCAGCCTTGGTTTTATCAATTGACAAAGGTTTTATAAATTTAAACCAGAGTATGGTGCATAAAATTGATAAAACAGTCCATGTTACGACTTGGGTGGCAAAACCCATCCACGGAAAAATCCAATATAAAATACTGACCATGATTGCAGCGAGACCAAACCAAATCGCTGCAAAAGTGGGTATAACCAGTTCAATCAGCATCAAGCCAATGCCTAAAACAAACCAGTGCCAAGGTTCCAACACAATCTGCATAAGTTGTCTCTATTTATTGGTTTTATGTGCAAAAATCACATCAGTTACGCACTAATGTAGCAGATGATATTGCTAAAAAATATGTTTATTGGGTGTTTTTAGAAACGCGGGCGTGGAGCAGGTCTTAGAGCAGCAGGTGATTTTTTAAAGTTGGCAATTGCTGCTTCTATGGCAGGAATCTTCGCTTGAGCGGCTTGTTCGCCTTCTAAAATCGCATTTTGGCTAGAGCTCAAATCAAGCACACCCAAATTGCCGACTTTAGGCTGAATCACTACAGTAGCTTGTTGTAATTCTTGTTGAATGCTTTGTTGCCCCATAATGTTAATGGTTTGATCAAGTAGACCAAACATGTTACCTGCACCAGTTTTACTTGGACGTGCAGAAATATCAACTGCAATCACAATATCTGCGCCCATGCTTTTTGCGGTACTGACGGGAATAGGGCTGACTAATCCGCCATCGACATACTTCACACCAGCAATGGTTGCGGGTACAAATACGTTAGGAATACTACAAGAGGCGCGAACAGCCTGACCGACATTGCCACGAATAAACTCGGTTTTTTTGCCATTGTCCAGACGTGTTGCCACGGCTGCAAAACGGATCGGGAATTGCTGGATGGGCTTATTGCCAACATTGGCATTAACATAATCTTGAAGTTTTTGCCCCAGTACAACACCTTGACGGTTAAAGGTCAGATCACGTAAGTCCGACTCTTTGAGCTGAAAAGCCAGTTGTTGTAATTGATAAGGTGTTTTTCCACTTGCATATAGACTGCCCACAAAGCTGCCTGCGCTGGTTCCCGTGACAATTTTGGGTCTGATCCCGTGTGATTCGAGTACTTTAATCACGCCAATATGTGAAAAACCCTTGGCTCCACCACCGCCTAGGGCAAGTGCAATAACGGGTTCGCGTGGTTTAAGTGTTGGAAGTGTTTTTTTAGAACCTGTTGTGTCACATCCCAATAGTCCTGCACCCAGTAAGGCAATGCAAGACCAGCGTGTTATTTTAAGTATCATATAATCAAATGTTATGTGCATGAAAAAATGGGAGCGCTTATATCAGCAAATTTTTTAGATATTGACCAGTATTTTTACAAAAGTTTGCGTAAGGGTTCAGACAGCCATTCAAGGCGTTTTGGATAAAATTGCCCTTTATAGTGGGTTAATATTTTGTCTAAATCCTGCTCGTAGTCACCACTCGGTTGCACTGCACCTAAGCAGCGTAAAACTTTCTTTTGATAATCAAGTGCAAACATAACAATCGGCACATTTGCGCCTGTGGCAATACGGTAAAACCCAGTTTTAAGGTTTTGGGCGTGTTTACGCGTGCCTTCAGGTGCCAGACCAATCCAGATTTTTTCTCTGGATTGCATAATCTGAATGGCTTGTTCAGTAAAACCGCTCTTGCTGTTACGCTGAATAGGAATGACGTCAACTTGTTCAAGTAATGGTTTGAGCGGTGTTTTAAATAATGATGCCTTACCTAAAACCGAGATTTTAACCCCTAAACCCAAAATCCCGATCAGAGCATACCAGGCATCATAATTCGATGTATGCGGCATGAGAATCGCGACCCCTTTGGGCAGGTTAGGAATTTCGCCTTCAAAACTCCAGCCTTGTAAAAATAACAATTGGCGAAACCAAGCACGGCTATTTGCTGTACCACGTGCAGGTAATTGGGGAGGTAGATTCGGAAAATTTTTGGCTTGCATATTGATCGTTCAATGCCATTTTGACAGAAATGCATTGTAAACTGATGTGCCCATCATGGTTTTACAAATTGTAAATTTTGATTTTAATTCCACGACACACACCATTTTGTATATGTAATAGTCTGATTAAATAATAATCGTTTATTTGCATATTTTTAATGATAGATGGGTACTTGAGAGAGTTTCACCTTATGCATTTTGGTCATGATTTTTCTCAGTCATAGGCGTAGCTGTTACTTTTTTGGCAGTGTTTTGGGGGGATTTGCAGAATTGTATAGAAAATATGATTATTGATTTTTTAGATCAATTTGTTGTTTATGAATTAAAGATAAGATTTTAATTACAAGCAAGTGTTTAAAAAATGTACAAAAATTAAAAAATTACATTTTTCTTTTGATCAGAGTATTGGAAAAAAATGTATTTAAAGTTATTTTTTTGTGTAATTCTACGACTTAAGCTGTATAGAAATATATTGAATAAGCAAGGAAGATTAAATTTATTAAGGGATTGTCATAATTTTGTTACTTTAGTTTGGAATAGTAGCGATACTTTCAAAACAACAAGTTTTTTTTATTGGATGGAGAATACTGTGGTCAAGGTAAAAACATTAGCACTTTCAGTAAGCGCAGCTTTAGCGTTGGGCGCAATGGGTTCTGCTCAAGCAGCAACAACAACACAACAAGTTGCTGACTTAAAAGCACAAGTTGCAGAACTTCAGCAAATGGTTCAAAGCCTTTCTAGCCAACAACAGCAACAAGCAGTGCAATTGCAACAACAAGCAGAAATTGCTGCAGCTAAACCAGCACCAGTTGCACCAACAGCATCAAGCACTAAACCAGGTTGGATCACACTTGCAGATGGTCAAACCCAGCTTAGAGTTTATGGTAGCGTTCGTGCAGACAGCACTTATGACACTAAAGGTGGAAACTCTGATACCACAAGTATTACCAACAATACCAACAAAGTACCTTTAAATTCTGCAAATGGTACTCGAAATAACCTGAACGTATCTGCTGCAACTTCACGCCTTGGTGTTGATGTTGTTCGCCCAACACAATATGGCGACTTAACTGGTAAACTTGAAGCTGACTTTATGGGCAGCAGCAGCACAAATGGCGATGGTTCATTCCGTGTGCGTCATGCTTACCTTTCTTTGGGTAAATGGTTAGTTGGTCAAACTACATCTCCATTTGTCAATGTTGATACTATGCCTGAAACTGTTGACTACAATGGTGCAATGGGTGGTGGTACAAAACGTAACGTTCAAGTACGTTATACACAACCAATCACTGCTAACCAAAAAGTGTTAGTTGCGTTGGAAGGTGGTGATGTTGATAAGTTAAGTACTGCTGGTACTGCAATTACTGCTGGAACAACAACTACATCTTCAGGCGGTAACCGTTTACCTGCGTTAACTGCACGTTATGACATTGCTACTGCTGATAAAAAAGGTTTGTTGCAAGTTCACGGTATGTTGCATGAAAACCGTATTTCTGCTGCAACAGCAGCTAACAATACTGGTTATAACATTGACGAAACCAAGTTGGGTTGGGGTGTTGGTGTAGGTGGTAAATATAGCTTTACACCAAACGATACTGTATTTGCTAACTACTATCATCTAAAAGGTGATAACCGATATATGTTCTTCCAAAATGATGCATATGTTGCTTCTCGTGTTGGTACAGATCTTTATATTGGTGAATCTGAATCTGATTCTGGTTTGCTCGGTTACTCGCATAAATGGTCACCAAAATTCCGCTCAACTGTAGCAGCTGGCGCAATTTGGTATAAAAATAGCGATACTTATGCAAACTACGCAAAAACAACAGCTTCTCAAACTTTGAACAAGAGCTTGTATAACATTATTGTTAACAGCTTCTACTCACCTGTTAAAGACGTAGATTTGGGTGTTGAATACACTTATGGTCAACGTGAAACATTTGCAAGCAAAACTGCACTTGTAGACAACAAGGGTGATTACTCTCGTGTAGGTTTGATGGCTCGTTATAACTTCTAATTTAACGAACACGAACGTAACACTTTAAAACCGTAGCCGAATGGCTGCGGTTTTTTATTTTTGGGTACATAAATTTATTGGTTTAGCCTCAAAGGTATAAGTGACTGGTTTTGGTTTGAAGGATCTATTTCTTGTGGCTGAGCTTTGGTCTTATATACGTTATAACGTGAAGCAAAATAGCGAGTTGAGCATATACATGACCTCATAATCTATTTCCAATCAGAATTTAACTAGCTATTCACAAGGTTTGAAATGGCTACTTTAGGTTACATAATTGCTTTTACCGTGAAATCCTACAAGTTATACTCCAAAACTCAAAAAATTTACCCATAGTTTTAATCATGGTTTTAGATCCTGTATTTCTAACTATTGAACAATAAAGATCAGATATATTTTAAGTATGAAAATACTCGAATTAAGAATAAAAATAAAAGAATCAATAAATTGAATTAATTTTAAAAAAACTGATATTAGAAAGTTTTAGCAGATTAAGAACACTGTATTCATTATTATTAGGGGATTACGTGCCAAGAAATTGCTACAAATCAAAATGTAAAATCTGTTTTGGATATAGAGTTTTTAGTACGAATAACAATCCTCAAGTATGAATGCAAGATCGTGGGGGCGAAGAAGCCAATGAAGCCTATACCATCTAGATGTATTTATACCGCTGAAAATATCTAGCAATAGCCTAGCCCGAAAGATAGAGCAGATCTTGGAAGAAGAGTGCGACTATGTATGAAAGATATGCGCTAGATTCCACAATAGAAATATCAACACAGCACGAATTATTCTTACGCAATATTGTTTCTCTGAGAATGTACATTTTACAGGAAGAGCCGTCTTGCTTTAACAAGGCTAGATGTCAATAGTTATCGTTTAAGTGTTTTTTAAGTTAGTCCTTATACATTGGAATTTCCATATGGAAGAATAATTAAGCTGAATTTTGATTCAGTTTAAAGCCAAATTCTCGCCAATCAGCTTGAACTGTTTGAAGTCGTGCTGGTTTGAGTGTTAAGGCTTTATTATTCTGCAGGGGTAAAAATTTTAGGGCAAGTAGAACAGAAAATGGTCGACTGTCTTATTCTTGGTGATTGCTGGATGTACTGTGTATTTTGTTAGATGTATAGGGAGAATGATCCCGAACGAATTCAGAATATGATGCAAACAGGTCACATTAGCCATTCTTTCATCATTTTTTCGCTAGACAAAATTGAAATATATTTCAATTGCGTGTAAGAAAAATAAAATAGGTTTATGAAAGTCGCTGATACAAGTATTTGCTGTGACTCGGTTTTATGATGATTATCCCTATAGGTATAATTTTCGATAACTGCTTAAGAAAAAAGACTTGATGTCGGCTTTGGAGAAAGACAAGGATTGTAATCGGTTTGATTATTGCTGGTAGTGTGGTTGATTTAAGTGATCTTCACTTTAGTTGTTGTTTTGTGGGCATTAGAAGTTAAGTCTCTACGCTTACCAAATAACGAGTTTGGCGCAGGATTTAAACTATGGGACAACATAGACAGATCCTTAAGCCATAAGTGATTGCTCAACATCAGTTCAGATCGCAATGTCCTTGTGATTTAGAAGTGTGAATGAGAAAAATTGCTCAATCGTGATGATAATAGTATTGTTTATATTCATCATATTTGAAGTGATTGATGTTGTAGCTAACCATGATAAGTATCAAACAGGTTTTTGGTATTTATCGAACTATAGTGAGCCACGGCTGAAATTCTTTGTATATGTATGGTGCGCGATATACTTTAGTACCATTCCTGCAAATTCATAGTTTCGGGATGATATGGTTTTTTCCAGAGTGGTGCAGAAACAAATACGTCGTGTGCTTGTTATATAACAGCAGCAACAAAAAGTGGGCATGATAATGTGCTTCCAACTTTGTTGAAGTTGCTGGATATCGACAGTCATGTTATCCACCCCGAATTAAATATGTTGGTGTAGTGTGCCAACCTGTAAATTGTAATTAGAGTGCATCGAATGTCGAAGATCTTAATAATTGAAGATGATTTTATGATTGCAGAGTCCACCATTACCCTGTTGAAATATCATGGTTTTGATGTTGAATGGGTCAACAATGGTGTTGATGGTCTGGCAGAATTGTCTAAGCAAGCGTTTGATATCGTGTTGCTTGATCTTGGCTTGCCGATGATGGATGGCATGCAGGTTCTTAAGCAGATTCGCCAACGGACACAAATTCCAGTTTTGATTATCTCGGCACGGGATCAGTTAGAAAATCGTGTAGATGGTTTAAATCAAGGTGCAGACGATTATCTGGTGAAACCTTATGAATTTGAGGAGCTATTTGCGCGTATTCAGGCACTGTTGCGCCGTGCGGGTATTGGCGTAAAAACTAGCACCAATGATAAAGTCTTGATTAATGGTGATTTGGTACTCGATATTGAGCAGCACATTGCCAAGCTTAATGGGCAAATCATTGAATTATCGAATCGTGAATGGGCAATTTTAACGCCACTGATGACACATCCAAATAAGATCTTTTCCAAGTCTAATTTGGAAGATAAGCTGTATGATTTTGATAGTGAAGTGTCTAGTAATACCATTGAGGTTTATATTCACCATTTGCGTGCCAAACTCGGGAAAGATTTTATTCGTACGATCCGTGGCTTGGGCTATCGTTTAGGGCATAACTGAGTTCAAATACAAGAATGCAAAAAGCTAAGTCTTTAGGATCAAAACTGGTTGTTCTCACATCGCTGTTGAGCGTGGTGATGGCATGTATTTTGATGTTCTCGACTTATCATATTGCGCTTAAAGAATTGACCCGAATACTCGATACCCAAATGCAGTTCTTGGCAAGGCGTGCGACCACATTTAATTTAAAAAGTACTCATAGCAGCTTTAATCTTGATCATGAATATGAGCGCCAAGAGCTGTTTATGGATATTTGGTCGTATGATGATGTGAATCAACCCAAAACAAATCAGCTACTTGTCCCTCGAGTCAGCAAGGCGGGTTTTTATCAGCATGAAACTGATAATGGCACATGGTATACCTATGTGTTACCAACGCCGAAATTTCAAATTCAGGTCAGTCAACATGAGCGTACCCGACAAGTTCTAGCGTTAGAGTTGGCGGGCAGTATGGTGCTGCCTTATATTCTGATTATGCCATTTGTGCTGTTTATTATTTTCTGGATTATTCGGGGAAGTCTGAAACCACTGGATGATCTGAAAAGTGAACTGGCGCAGCGCGATTCCAATGAGCTTACTCATATTCAGGAAGAACAGTATCCAATAGAACTGTTACCCGCAATTCACGAAATTAACTATTTGTTTGACCGTATTTCTAAAACTCAGCAGGAACAGAAACAGTTTATTGCCGATGCTGCGCATGAACTGCGTACTCCGATTACGGCATTGAATTTGCAAACTAAAATTCTATTGCGTGATTTTCCTGAAAATACGGCATTGATTAATTTAAGTAAGGGCTTGGCGCGAATTCAACATTTGGTCAGTCAGTTACTGGCACTTGCCAAGCAGGACGCCTCGCTCAATATTTTGGAAATGTCGAAGAAATTTCGTTTAAACGATGTCGCATTAAACTGTGTTGAACAGCTGATGAATCTGGCGATGGAAAAAGACATTGACCTAGGCTTTGAACGCAATGATGAAGTTATTCTACAAAGTTATGAGCCGACGGTGCATTCCATTATTTATAACCTGATTGATAATGCGATTAAGTACACCCCAATACAAGGGGTGATTAATATTGCTGTATATCCAGATCAACAGCAGCAAGTTGCGTATATTTGTATTGAAGACAGCGGCCCTGGAATTCCACAAGAGCAGTATGAAGACGTACTCAAACGATTTTATCGAGTACATCACCATTTGGAAGTGGGCAGTGGGCTAGGGTTATCGATTGTACAAAAAGCGATTCAGCATGTAGGTGGAACATTGAGCTTCGACAAAAGCTTGGAATTGGGAGGCTTAAGAGTTTTGGTCAAGCTACCGCTTCGCCTTCCAGCACTGAACTCATGATAAAGTGGGGGTGAGGTTTTTTAAGAAAATCAGAAAGATTTTCATGCGTTTACCATCATTTCCTGTTTTTTCTACACCTACGCTGTTTAGCCATGCAAAACGACGTCCAACTTTACTGAGCTGATATAAAATGTCCTGACGGTCTTTGAGTGCCTGCTTGACCAACTGTTCCATCACAGGGCGTTCCTGTTCATTGAAGCGAAATGCCGTAGAAAAAAGTAAACATAGCCAGTCACGCGCCTGACAAATTTCAAGATCAAGTGTTGTACGTGGGTCAGTTTCAAAGTCAATAAAAGAAATATTTTGCTGGCTATCAATCAAAATGTTGCGAGCAAAGGCTTCACTTAAATAACTATTTTGAGCATGGATCTGTTTTAGAGCGTGAATTGTGACTTCAAACAAATATTTGCGTTTTTTAAAGTCAGATTCACGTGCCAGGGCATGATCAAGTTGCATCAGTTGTTGATCGTCATTGGCAATATCTTGAATCAGCAATCCAGAGTCGGATTCTGCAAGGACTTTGGGAACGGCAACACCAATTTTTTCGAGTTGGCGAATACGTTTTGCCTCACAATGAATGGCATCTGCACCACCATAGTTTGGTACAGGCGCCAAAATTTGTATATTGATCAGTTTGGAAAGCCATTGCACCGGTAAATAGAGCCACCAAGGATGACGTTTTGATGCCTTCTTGAGCCATACTTTTAAACCATCAATCACATAGGGTTGAATCGATTGACTTTGTGTGGGTGCAGTATGCTCTAAGAACTCTTGATATTTGTGCATGCAAAAAACGACACCTGATTTAGGTGATATACGAAAACAAATTGGAATGAAAATGTAGCTCAGTTTGCAAAATAAGTATAGAAATATCTTTTAAAATATTCTGTTTTAGATTGAAGATGAAAAACAGGATGAACCTAAAATAAGTTCATCCTGTCAAAGACTTAGAATTTACTTTCTTCAGCATTTGCCGAAATTTTATGGATGGATAAATCCGCACCACGGTATTCATCTTCTTGGGTCAAGCGGATTCCCATGGTAACTTTAAGTAAACCATAGACGCCAAAACCACCCGCCAGCGCAATCACAATCGCCAGTAGTGTACCAATCATCTGTGCAATAAAAGACACACCACCTAGCCCGCCAAGAGCAGTTTGCCCAAAAATACCTGCAGCAATGCCTCCAAATGCACCACAAACACCATGCATTGGCCAAACACCGAGTACATCATCGACTCTGAGTTTGTTTTGGGTATAGGTAAATAGCTGTACAAAGACAACTCCGGCAATCCCGCCAATCAATAGTGCTCCGACAGGATGCACGATGTCTGACCCTGCACAGATGGCAACCAATCCTGCCAATGGACCATTATGCAAGAAGCCAGGGTCATTTTTACCCATATAGTTCGCGGTAATTGTGCCACCAACCATTGCCATGAGTGAATTGATAGCAACCAATCCTGAAATAGCATCTAAACGTTGGGCACTCATGACGTTAAAGCCAAACCAGCCGACCATTAAAACCCATGAACCAAGTGCCAAAAATGGAATCGAAGACGGTGGGTGAGCTGCAATCGCGCCATCTTTACGGTAGCGTCCATAACGAGCGCCCAGTAAAATCACTGCAGCAAAGGCAATCCAGCCGCCCATGGCATGAACAACAACTGAGCCCGCAAAGTCATGAAAACTCGCACCGAAAGTATGTTGTAACCAGTTTTGGAATCCTAGATTGCCGTTCCAGATGAGTCCTTCGAAAAATGGATAAACTAAGCCGACTAACAATAAAGTGGCGATTGCTTGTGTGCGCATTTTTGCACGCTCTGCAATTCCACCCGAAATAATAGCTGGAATGGCAGCAGCAAATGTTAGCAGAAAGAAACAGCGCATCAGGTTGTAGCCATGTTGTTCTGCAAGTACCTGACCCGAATGGAAAAAGTGTTGACCATACGCGATGTAGTAACCTACAAAAAAATAAGCAATTGCAGAAATGGCAAAATCTGACAAGATTTTACTCAGTGCATTGACCTGATTTTTATGTCGAACTGTACCCAATTCTAGAAACGCAAAGCCAGCGTGCATGGCAAGAACCAGAACTGCACCGAGCAATAAAAATAAAATATCGAAATTTTGCATCATGATCGCTTAAAAATAGTGCTAATTTGGAAATATGCACAAGTATAGCGATGCCTGTTGCACCAATATAGAAATGATTGGATGGAAATTCTAATGATAACAATGCAAAAGCAGCTAAGACTCGATATAAAGCAGTTTTTGCACTAAAACAGAAAAAAAGCACAAAAATAGTGCTTTATTGAATATGGTTCGTCAAAAGGAAGGCGGTGCTTTACAAGAATATCAGAAATGAATAAAGTGAAATAAGTCATAATTATAGATATAACAAAGGATAAAATGTCTGATTTAAAAGATCCACGTGTGCTTTTAGCTTTAGAACGTACATTATTGGCTTGGAATAGAAGTAGTTTGGGGTTAATTGCGTTTGGTTTTTTATTGGAGCGTTCAAGTTTGCTTATACACGTGCTTGAATCGACCCAAAACTCGCCTAAAGTTGCATTAAGCAAATGGTTTTCTGTATTGATTGTCCTCTTGGCAGTATTGATTAGCCTTTTTTCAATACGCCAATATAAAGTTGCTTTGAAGTCGTTAAACCCTTCTGAAATGATTGTTGGTTATCGAACAGATTTACCCGTAATGTTAGGCTTAATTAACATCTTATGTGCAGCGATGCTATTTGTGATTTTTTTCGTATAGCGATTGCTGGGTAGGTTAAATTGCACTTTTATTGTTGATATGTTCGCAGATTTTAAATCTTCTCGTTAAAACGAGGTGAAATCGTATTGTAATCTGGGTATTTGAAGCGTTCATAAAGAGACTACTTCAACGAATGCAATGAGCCGTACTGCTGCGTTGTCTCGGCAATCTTGCTATAGTGCTGGTTTTGCAAGTTTGATTGGCGATGACCACTGATCTAAAGATAAGCGTACAGAAAAAAGCTGAATTTTCCCCACAGCAAAAAAAGCTCAATCGCCTGATCGACAAAATCGAACAGCAAAAAATCAGCCTTGCTAGTTGGAAAAATGCTCAGGATGAGATTCAACAACACACGCGGCAAAAGCTCTTGCCTGTCTATGCTGAACTGCATACTGTACTTTTTCAGCAACTTGAACAACTCTGGAACATGCTACACAGCCATGAATTTTCCAAAGCAGAGATACAGCAACTGGATGAGAAAATTGCCAGTCTTGCCAAAATCTTAAAACATTCGAAATCACTGTCTGCCGAGCAGCAAACCCAAGTTGCTAAAATCAATACCTTTTATCAGCAAGTTGCAGTGCAATCGACCACTAAAAAAAGCAAAAAACCGCAAAATGTGAGTGTCGAGTATCAGGGTATTCCTCAGCAAGATGAGCTTGAGATAGAGCAAGACTTTGAACAATATGCCGCTGAGCAACAGCAAGAACGAGAACAAGCCAAACAGCAACGTCTACAACAAAAACGTGAGCAAGCCGAGCAAATGGCAGCGCAGTCGCTGAAAACTGTGTATTTAAAAATTGCAGCGATGATTCACCCTGACCGTGAACAAGATGAATCGAAGAAAGTCGAAAAAACCGAGTTGTTTCAACAGGCAAGTCATGCCTATGAACAGCAGGATTTGTTCTATTTGCTAAAAATGCAGTTACAGCTTGAACAGAATAAGGGAGCGACTTCAAAAGAATTAACTGCTGAGCAAGTGAAGTTTTATCAACTGGCTTTGGATGCGCAAAGTCAGCAGCTTGAAAGCCAAATGAGTGAAATTTTAGAGTCTTTTTATTTGGGCAAAAAGGTCAAAGCGGAGCATGTGCATATAAGTGATGTCTATAAAGCTATAGATGCTGATTGTGCCGAGTTAAAGCAGCAGTTGAAGTGGGAAAAGGAACGCTTGAAGCATATGAAAAAGGTGAGTGGGGTGGAGATGTTGATGGAGCATGGGGCACTGTAACCTCTCCCTAACCCTCTCCAGAAAGGAGAGGGAAAGTTGAAAATTAACTTTGTTCTGTAATTTGATTATCTTTACTAATTTCTACATCTGCTGATTTTTCATCAGAATCTAATTTTTTATTAGCAATACCAAAAGGAATATGAACAGAAGCAATACTATCTGCAGTTTTTTCTACATGGGTAACTTGATCATCAAAGAAAATATGTGGTTTTAGAATTTCTAATACTTTACGTTTTTCAATACCACCTAAGAAAAAGGCTTCGTTTATTGTGTCGATTCCCCATGCTCGCAAGCTAGTAATAACACGTTTGTGTGCTGGAGCATTTCTTGCAGTTACAATAGAAATTCTTAAACGGCTTTCGTAAGTAGGATGATCCTCTAAATACTTTAATTCAGCTTTTTGAAGGGTGGACAGTTGTTGAAGCAATTTATGCAAAGGTCCAGTATTTGCAGGCTGATCTGCAAGTTTAGATTCATTTTCAATAAAAGCATTCAGGTCTTGTTCTTTGTAAATTTTTTCAGAGGAGTCATCTGCAATAACTCCATCAAAGTCAAATGCAATGCGTAATTCTTTGTCGTGTTCAATATCAAAAATATTACCTTTTAGAATTAAACCAGCAGGATAGCCTGCTGTAATCGCTTGGTTTACATCAGTTTCATTTGCAGATAAAAATAAACTAATATTAAGAGCATCAATATATTTATGAGGAGTTCGTCCTTGTAAAAAAATTGCTCGTTTAATATTGAGTTTATGGTATTCAATTGAATTCATTACATGTAATCCAGTGTTTGGATCGTTACGTGATAATAAAATTACTTCAACAAAAGGCTTATCTGCTGGGAAAATATCATTAATACTTAATAAACGTTGAATAAAAGGAAAAGCAACGCCTGTTTCTAATGGAATATTTTCATTTTTACTCTGATATTTACGATAAGCTAATTCTCCTTTTTTACGGAAAACTTTGTCTGATTTTTCTAGATTAAACAAAGCACTTGAAGCAAGTCCAATTACTAACTTTTGATCTAAGTTATAACCACTCATAAAAACTCACTTGAAATTATCTAATAGAATTCTTTGCCTTATTTCAATCGCAACTTCATAGATCTTTTTTAATCTTTTTTCTTTTTCTTGAGTATCTTTATTATAAATAAGTTGTTTATTAGTTTCATTAGATACTATCTCCAAAGCTTGGAGAAAATTATAAATTTTCATAATATAAAGGGCTGAATAATCAGCCCTTTATATTATAGATTAAATTGTGAACTTCAAAGCATCAAAGCGCCGCAATCTGCTCCATATTCGCTTTAATCTTCGCTAACTGGTCAGCAAACTCAGCCAATTTCGCTTTTTCACCCTCAACCACAGCAGCAGGTGCTTTTGCTACAAAGCCTTCATTGCTCAGTTTAGTTGCAATCTGGTCATGCTGCTTTTGCACTTTGTCTAAGTCTTTTTGAAGGCGACCGAGTTCCGCTTTCGGGTCAATTAAACCTTTCATTGGAACGAATACAGATACGTGACCCACAACAGAAGATGAAGACAATGGCGGTTGTTCAGCATCAGCCAAGAAAGTAATGCTTTCAACTTTTGCTAAGGCTTTAAACAATGCTTCAATACGCGTGATCTGTGCTTTTTCAGCTTCAGTTGTGTTTTGAAGAAGAACTGGTAATAAACGTGCATTACCTAAGCCCATTTCACCACGAATGTTACGTACTGCACCAATTAAACCTTGTAACCACTGCATGTCCGCTTCAGCTTGCTCATTGATTTTTTCTTGAGCAGGCACAGGGTATGCCGCAGTCATAATGGTTTCGCCTTGAATACCGAGCATTGGTGCAAGAGTTTGCCAAATTTCTTCAGTCAAGTACGGCATAATTGGGTGTGCTAAACGTAAAGATGCTTCCATCACCGCCAATAACACACGACGAACTTCTGCTTTACGCTCTTCAGATACTTCAGCATCGTTCAATACTGGCTTGGTCAATTCGACATACCAGTCACAGTATTCATTCCAGATGAAGTCATAAATCGCTTGTGCAGCCAAGTCTAAACGGTAAGTTGCAAAAGCTTGCTGAACCGCTTGTTCCGCTTTTTGTAAACGGCTGATGATCCACTGTTCAGGTAATTCCCAAAGATCAGGGCGTGCAGTTTGACCAACAGTTTGACCTTCAACATTCATCAACACGAAACGGGTTGCGTTCCAAATCTTGTTACAGAAGTTACGGTAACCTTCAACACGTTTCATGTCGAACTTGATGTCACGACCTGTGTTGGCAAGCGCACAGAAGGTGAAACGAACGGCATCTGTACCGTAAGCCTGAATGCCCTCTGGGAATTCTTTACGGGTCGATTTTTCAATCTTCGTCGCTTGTTTCGGGTTCATCAAACCAGTGGTACGTTTTTGTACGAGGGTTTCAAGGTCTACACCGTCAATCAAGTCTAATGGGTCAAGTACGTTGCCCTTAGATTTAGACATTTTCTGACCTTCACCATCACGTACCAAACCATGTACATAGACAGTTTTGAACGGAACTTGTGGCGTGCCATCTTCATTCTTCATGAAGTGCATGGTCATCATGATCATGCGCGCTACCCAGAAGAAGATAATGTCAAAACCAGTCACCAACACATCGGTTGGGTGGAAGGTATTGAGGAAGTAGTTTTCAGCATCTTTGGCTTTGTCGCCAGTCCAACCCAAAGTTGAGAAAGTCCATAGCGCAGATGAGAACCAAGTATCGAGTACATCTTCATCTTGGTTGAGTGCAACATCAGCAGGAATGTTGTTGTTGGCACGGACTTCCGCTTCGTCACGACCCACAAAGACATTACCTTGTGCATCGTACCAAGCTGGAATACGGTGACCCCACCACAATTGACGTGAAATACACCAGTCTTGAATGTTGTTCATCCAAGCCATGTACATGTTGCTGTACTGTTCAGGTACAAACTTGATGCGACCATCTTTCACGGCTTCGATTGCGGGTTCAGCAAGCGGAGCAATTTTCACATACCATTGGTCAGTCAATAATGGCTCTACGATCACGCCTGAACGGTCACCGCGTGGTGGCTTCAATGTATACGGTTGAATTTGGTCTAACCAGCCTTCAGCTTCAGCTTGTTCAACCAATTTCTTACGTGCAGCAAAACGCTCTAAACCAATGTAGTCTGCTGGTGCAGCGATGGTTTTAGAAATTTGCTCACCCGCTTTGGCGATGTATTCAAACTCAGCCAATACTTCAGCATTTTTGTTGAAGATGTTGATGATCGGTAATTCACAGCGTTTACCTACTTCATAGTCATTGAAGTCGTGAGCAGGTGTGATTTTTACACAGCCTGTACCGAATTCTTTATCAACATATTCATCTTTAACGATTGGAACTGCACGACCTGTAATTGGCAGGATGATGTTTTTGCCAACTAACGCTGCATAACGCTCATCATCCAGTGCCACTGCAACCGCAGTATCACCCAATAAAGTTTCAGGACGTGTGGTTGCAACCACGATGTAATCTTTACCATCATGCGTGCGTAGTGATTTATCTTCAAAGAAGTATTTGAAGTGCCAGAGTGAACCTGCTTCTTCTTTATCTGACTCAACTTCAAGGTCAGAAAGAGCCGTTTGTAATTTCGGATCCCAGTTTACTAGGCGTTTGCCACGGTAAATTAAGCCTTCTTCGTGTAGTTTAACGAAGACTTCTTTTACGGCATTCGACAAACCTTCATCCATGGTGAAGCGTTCACGTGACCAGTCTACAGATGAACCCAAACGACGGATTTGGCGGGTAATGTTACCGCCAGACTGTTCTTTCCATTCCCAGACTTTTTCAATGAACTTTTCACGGCCCAAGTCATGACGGCTGATGTTTTGTGCACCAAGCTGACGTTCTACCACCATCTGGGTTGCAATACCCGCGTGGTCAGTCCCTGGTTGCCATAAGGTGTTTTTACCTGACATACGGTTGTAGCGGGTGAGGGCATCCATAATGGCATTGTTAAAACCATGACCCATGTGCAAGTTACCAGTGACGTTTGGTGGTGGAATCATGATACAGAATGAATCCCCTTGACCTGATGGCTTAAAGTAGCCTTTGTCTTCCCAAGTCTTGTACCATTTTTTCTCGATCTCGGTAGGATCGTAGGTTGTAGCAATATTCTGAGCGGAATTCGCAGTTGCGTCAGTCATAGTTAACAGATCAAAAGTGCAAAAAAATTGGCTCCATTGTAGCAAAAAAATCCACAAGATTAAGCTACAAAGCGTCGGCAATCTGTGGCATATCATGCGACAATATCCAGTTAAGCGATAAATTGGATGCTTGAAGCAGGATTTTTTATGGGGTATGTGGTCAGTTTGCAGGTCAACCCGCAAAGTTATGCACAATTTTTAACGTTACAACAGCAACTTAATGCCGCAACCAAGCAAAAGCTGGCACATGAGTTGGGGCAATTGCTTGCCGATGTTGCTGTGCAAATTATTCAGCAAGTGTTTGTAGATTTATTGACTCAACAAAAGCAGCGTGTGCAACGCCCCGAAGGGCATAAAATTGCTGAAGAGTCCGAAAAAGTCGTGCAGCATGTGCTGGATGCCTTAAAAAAATATTTGCCGTGGTCAGTGGCATTGCTCAGTAATACGCGCTTGGTTGGTATCGTCAATTATTTTGCGAAATGTATTGTCTTGGAACAAGATCAGGTATTTTTACGCTATCCTGTAACCGATACCTTGGTTGATCAAGTTTTAACATTGGTTCAAAAGATTCAGGCAGGCGATGCCAGCCAGATTAGCCCTGCATTTCATGCACTGACTGAAATTATTGATCAGGGCGTGACGCATTTAATTCGTGTTCCCAAAGAAATGCTCCATTTTAACTTTGTGGTGGATAAAACTTTAAATGGCGTCATACAAATGACCACACATATGGGTTACAAGCGTTTACAGGGCTTAGGCAAGGAAGTTGATTTGCATGTTGCACCTTATTATATCGATCATTTCCTGAAATTTTTGATTCGTGATGGACATACAAAATAAGGCAATTTATGAAAACACAAAATTTGCAAGATCAGGTGGTTTGGATCACAGGGGCATCTTCGGGAATTGGGCAGGCTTTGGCGATTGTCTTTGCCGAGTTAGGTATGCAATTGGTTTTGTCTGCACGCCGTGACAGTGAGTTGCAACGGGTAAAAGCCTTGCTGGCAAACCAAGAGAAGCATATTTGTATTCCGCTGGATATTACCAATGCCATGCAAATTGAGCAGGCGCTACAGCAGGTTTTGACAGAAAAAGGCAGAATCGACTGGTTGATCAATAACGCAGGTCTAAGTCAGCGTGCTTTAATTCAAGACACGTCCATGGACACTGAACGCAAGATTATGGAAGTAGATTATTTTGCTCAAGTCGCTATGACCAAAGCTGTTTTCCCAACGTTGCTCAAGCAAAAGTCGGGACGTGTGGTATTTATTTCCAGTGTAGCAGGGCTGATTGGAACCCAATATCGAGCCACGTATTCGGCTGCCAAAGCTGCGATTCATATGTGGGCAAACAGTTTGCGTGCCGAGGTTGCTGCACAGGGAATTCATGTTGCAGTCGTGTTCCCTGGTTTTGTTAAAACCAACGTGTCGCTAAATGCCTTAACAGGAAATGGCGAAGCACAAGGCTTCCAAGACGAAGCGATTGAGCAAGGTTTAGATGCGGATGAATTTGCGCAGCAGACAGTCAAAGCCTTGCTGCAAAATCAGGAATATATTGTGATTGGCGGCAGAAAAGAAAAACTGGGCGTAATGCTGTCACGTTTGTCACCATCCATACTGTATAAACAGATTCGTAAAGCGCAAGTGAAGTAATAAAAAAGCCCACCGAAGTGGGCTTTTTCTTGTCTGTTTTATTTTTTCTGATTGCGTTCAGCACTTGAGGCAGGGTACTGCACTTGGTCTGAAGTGTTGGCTTTCACACCACCACCTAAGGTTTTATACAATTCAATCTGGTTGTTCAGATTTGTTTGTTCAAGAGTCAGTAAACCTTGTGCCGCAGCGTAGTTTGAGCGCTGTGCATCCAAAACTGTCAAGTAATTATCAATTCCTGCGCGGAAACGGGCAGTTGATAATTGATAGTTTTTGTTGGTTGCCTGTACCAAACTACGCTGTGCTGCCAAGCGTTCATTGATATGACCGCGGGTTGCCAATACGTCATTGACTTCACGGAAAGCAGTCTGAATCGCCTTTTCATATCCAGTTAAAGACAACTGTTGATCAACTTTTGAAATTTTGACGTTGGTTTTACGTGTTCCCCAGTCAAAAATTGGCAGGTTGATCGACGGTGCAAATTGCCAAATCGTTGAACCCGATTTAAACAGATCACTTAACTGGTAGCTGGCAAAACCTGCGTTTGCAGTTAAGCTAATGGTTGGGAACATGGCTGCTTTCGCTGCACCAATATTGGCGCCTGCTGCACTTAACTGATATTCAGCCGACACAATATCTGGACGGTTGTTGAGTAAGTCACTTGGTAAGCCCGCCGCCAACACTTTTTGCGAGGTAATCTGCTTCACAGTGTCCTTTGGTAGCAACTCTGCTGGAACAGTTTTACCGACCAAAAGATCAAGCAGGTTTTTGGCTTGTTCAAGTTTAGTCTGATAATTGGCAACGTCACTACGTGCAGTTTCTACAGAAATTTGCGATTGGCGCAGTGGGACTTCACTGTCGATACCGACATCAAAGCGTTTTTTGTTGAGGTTATACGATTCTTGCTGTGCTTTAAGCGTTTGCTGTGCCAGATGCAAGTTTGCATTTGCATAAGAATAACTCACCCACGCCTCAGCCACCTGACTAATCAAACTAATTTGAGTTGAGTCTTTCGCTGCACGTGTCGACAAGTAACTATCAAGCGCTGCGTCTTTTAGGCTGCGCACACGTCCCCAGAAATCTAGTTCATAAGACGTGACTCCAAGAGAAACCTGATACATCGAATAAGGTTTCCAGTTAGAGGTGGCTGCTTGGGCACGAGCATAGTTCACTTGTGTACCGACAGTTGGTAGCTGATCAAGTTCAGTCACATGATATTGCAACTGTGCTTTTTGAATATTCAATGCTGCAGTACGCAAATCACGATTATTGTCCAAACTCATTTCAATGACTTTTAACAAACGTGGGTCTGAAAAATAATCTTTGTAGCCTTGCTCTGCAACAGAAGATCCAGCAGTATTTTGCGATGCAAACTGATTTGGAATATCGGGTTTTGCAACAGGCTCTGGACCGCGCATGCTTTGGCAGGCAGCCAAAGCAAGTGCAAGTGTGGAGACGGCAATGCTACGACCTGTAAGAGACCATATGTTTTGCATCACGATTTATGCTCCTGAATTTGGGTATTCTTTGGTTTGTATTTAAAGATACTACGAATCCAAACAAAGAATACAGGAATAAAGAAAATACCAAGTAATGTTGAGCTGAGTACGCCACCCAATACACCATAACCAACAGAGTGCTGACTACCTGCGCCTGCGCCTGTTGAAATAGCCAGTGGCAATACACCAAAACCAAATGCCAGCGTAGTCATGATAATTGGTCGTAACCGCAGTTTTGCTGCATGCATGGTGGCCTCAAACAGTTCTTCACCTTTTTCTTGCAGTTCTTTTGCAAATTCGACAATCAAGATCGCATTTTTCGCCGAAAGACCAATCACCGCAATAATCGCCACCTGAAAGTAGATGTTATTGGCAAGATTTGGATTCTTCAAGATCATCAAGCCGACAAAGGTGAGAGCTAACGCACCGAGTACACCGAGTGGTACAACCAATAAGACTGAGAAAGGAACTGACCAGCTTTCATATAACGCTGCCAAGCACAAGAAGACAATCATTAACGAAAGGGCATACAGGTAAGGACCTTGTTTACCTGAATCCTGTTCTTCAAGTGACAGACCTGTCCATTCATAGTCGAAGCCTTTTAAGCCCATCGCAGGCAATTTCTGCATGATTTCCTGCATGGCCTTGATGGCTTCACCTGAACTCACACCTGGTGCTGGTGCACCCTGAATGTTAATAGACGATACACCATTATAACGTTCTAAGCGCGGTGAGCCATATGTCCAAGAACCTGTAGCAAAACTAGAGAATGGAACCATCGTCCCTGAAGCGTTACGAACATACCATTTGTTCAAGTCTTCAGGCATCATACGGCTTGGTGAATCACCTTGTACATAGACTTTCTTAATACGACCATGATCGAGGAAGTCATTTACATAACTACCACCCCAAGCAATACTCATGGTGTTGTTAATGTCTGACAGGTTAATGCCCATAGCACCAGCTTTGGCTTGGTCAATCTGAATTTGATACTGTGAAGTATCTTGCATACCGTTTGGACGCACAGCCATCAAGCGCTTGTCTTGAGATGCCATGCCCAAAATCGCATTACGCGCTTCAAGCAATTTGGTATGTCCCTGACCATTCACATCTTTGAGCATGAAGTCAAAACCAGAACTTGTACCCAGTTCAGGCATGGATGGTAATTGTAACGGGAAGATCATTGACGCATCTTTGATCATGCCATTAAGTGCCATTGCACGCCCAACCAGTGCACCGATTTGGGTTTCTGGTGTTTTACGTTCGCTCCAGTCTTTGAGTTTGACGAACTGGATGCCCTGGTTTTGCCCAACACCTGTGAACGAGAAGCCTGCCACACTAAACACCGATGCCACACTCGATTTTTCTTTATTCATGAAATAATCGGTCATGGTGTCAAGGGTTTTACCTGTACGTTCTAAAGAAGCATTGGTTGGTAATTGTACCAATGCCATGACCACACCTTGGTCTTCATCGGGCAAGAATGCAGTTGGCAGTGATTTAAACAAGAAGCCTAAAAGACCAATCACAATCGCATAAAATGTTGCAGAGAACACTTTATTATGTGTCATGCGATTGACGCCGTTTTGATAGCGTTGTGATAACTTGTCGAAACCGCTGTTAAATCCTCTAAAGAAACGCGCAAAAACATGGTTGCTTGGCACTTTATCTGGATCATGCTGTTTTAAAATGGTCGCACAAAGGGCAGGTGTAAAGGTCAAGGCAATAATCAATGACAAGACCATCGCGGTGACCAGTGTAATCGAGAATTGTCGATAAATAACCCCGGTTGTCCCGCTAAAAAATGACATTGGGATAAACACAGCAGTTAATACACTGGTAATACCAATCAATGCCCCTGTAATTTGCCCCATCGATTTTTCGGTTGCCGTGACAGGGTCAAGGTGTTCTTGCTGCATCAGTCGTTCGACATTCTCTACTACCACAATCGCATCATCGACCAGCAAACCAATTGCAAGTACCATCGCAAACATGGTTAAGGTGTTAATCGAGAAGCCGAACAGGTTAATGATTGCAAATGTACCTAAAACCACCACAGGAACCGCAAGCGTTGGAATGATGGTTGCACGCCAGTTCTGCAAGAACAGGAACATGACAATAAACACCAGTACGATTGCTTCAACGAGGGTATGTACCACGTTTTCAATCGATAGTTTAATAAATGGTGTACTGTCAAATGCAATCGTATCTTTCATACCCGCAGGGTAGTTGGGACGCAATTTCGCAAGAGCAGCCTGTACGTTGTTGGCAGTATCGAGTGCATTTGCACCTGTTGCCAGACGAATCGCGACACCACCTGCAGCTTTACCATTATATTTAGTGTCGTACTGATAGTCTTCAGCACCAAGCTCTACACGTGCCACATCACCCAAACGGACTTGAGCACCAGATGTGGTGTTTTTCAGAATAATGTTTTTAAACTGTTCTGGTGTTTGCATTAAGCTTTGCGCATTGACTGTCGCATTGATCATCTGACCATTGACCGCAGGTGATCCGCCGAGCTGACCGACAGAAACCTGAGTGTTTTGTGCTTGAATCGCACTACTTACATCACTTGGGGTTAGCTGATAATTAGTCAGTTTTGCAGGATCGAGCCAGATACGCATTGCATATTGACCACCGAAGACCTGAACTTCACCTACACCTGCAACACGGCTGAGCGGTTCAGAAATATGTGAGTTCACATAGTCCTTGATGTATGCACCGCTTAAGCTGTCATCAGGCGAATAGAATGCGACGACTTGCAAGAAGCTGGCGCCCGATTTTTTAACGGTTACGCCTTGACGCTGTACAGCTTGAGGTAAAGATGCTGTTGCAGTCTGCAACTTATTTTGCACCTGTACCTGTGCCATGTTTGGATCAACCCCTTGCTTGAAGTTGACTGCAATCGATACAGAACCATTGGCTGCACTTTGTGAGCTGATATAGCGCAAACCATCCAAGCCGTTTAATTGTTGTTCAATGACCTGTGTAACGGTATTTTCAACAGTTTCAGCAGATGCTCCTGGATACATCGCCGAAATTGTAATTTTCGGTGGAGCAACTGTTGGATATTGTGCAATTGGCATCTTTGTCAGCGTAATAACCCCCGCCAACATGATCACCAATGCAATCACCCATGCAAAAATTGGGCGATGAATAAAAAAGCGAGCCATTCAATCTACCCCTTAAGCATGTTGCTGTGCTTGCTGTTTAGATGAGCTTTGAGCCGGTGCTGATGCATTTGGTTTTGCGACAGGAGTAACAGGATTTGCTGGCGTTGCTGCTTGAGCAGGAGCAGGCTGATACGGTGTGGTTTTCACCTGTTGGCCTTCTTTCACTTTAGCAACACCATCGGCAATGACTTTATCACCTGGTTTTAAACCACTGGTTACAATCCAGTTTTGACCTTGAGCAGCAGAAGTCTGAACATTGCGGGTTTCTACGATACCTTTTGCATTGACAATAAATACCGTTGCTTGACCTGTCGGTGTGCGAGACACTGCAATTTGTGGCACTAGATAAGCATTTGGAACAACACCTTCCACAATTTGTGCGGTGACGTACATACCAGGAAGTAGCAAGCGATCCGGATTAGAGAACACGGCACGAATGGTAATACTTCCTGTACTGGTGTCTACACTGGCATCGGCAAAGGCAAGGTTGCCCTGATTGCCATATGTGCTTCCATCTTCGAGCTTCAGTTTAACTTTAGCGTTGTTGCTGTTGTCTAAACTGCCTTTTTTTAGTTCCTGTCTCAAACGTAACAAGTCACTGCTTGACTGGGTAATATCGACATAAATCGGATCTAGGCGCTGAATTTTAACCAGTGCATCGGCTTGTCCCGAGGTGACTAAAGCACCTGCGGTAAATGATGAACGATCAGTTTGACCTGAAATCGGCGCACGAATTGTAGAGTAGCCGAGATTGATTTGTGCAGTGTTTAATGCTGCACGTGCTGCCTCAACCTGAGCTTTTGCAACTTTAACCTGACCAACCAAATCATCGTAGTCCTGCTTGGCGACAGCATTAATGCCGACCAACTGGTTATAACGATTCATTTTGGTGGTTAGACTGTTGAGATTGGCTTCTTGCTGTAACAATGCCGCGTTGGCATTTTCAACACTAGCACGGTTAGCACGAGAGTCAATCTGATACAAAGGTTGCCCAGCTTTGACATAGCTACCTTCAGCAAATAGACGTTTTAAAATCACGCCGCCTGTCTGAGGGCGAACCTCAGAGACTTCATAAGGCGATGTTCTACCTGCGAGTTCAACCGTTTTCTCCACATTTTGTGGCTGAGCAACAATTACACCGACTTCAACCATAGGTGCTTGCTGGGAAGCGGCAGCTTGCTGCGCATCCTTTTTGTCATTGCTACAACCAACAAGTGTGATACTTGTTGCCAATGCGCAAGCAGTAAGGGTTGGAACCCAAAGCTTAGCTGCCATCATTCTTACACCTCTTTTAGATTTTTTCTAAAAATTAAATTGTTGTTTGCTCATATGAATTCGCGTGAATCCGAGCCAAATCAGGGCTACCCATAAAAAGCCAATGCCCCAACCTGCCAATACATCTGTTGGGTAATGTACACCTAGATATACTCGAGAAATCCCCATAAATATGAACCAGATACATGCTGTTGGCGCAATGCTACGGAAATGTGGGTGTCGTCGGTAAATCATGATTACAAGGCATGCCAGCGTTGCTGCAGAGACACTATGACCACTAGGAAAGGATGCACCATAGCTATTGACCATATGGTAGATAGAGGCAGGGCGTGGACGATCAAAATACCACTTTAAACTCCAGCCAATAATACTACTCCCACTCACTGCTAAAATAATGGTTACGACGATCGCATACTGTCGAATGCGTAGCCAGTAAACACACCAAAGTGTCGTAAATATCGATACAAAAGGCATGCTACCAAGATCAGATAAGCCTTTTGCAACAGGATCTAACCACTCAATTCGATGCAGGCTCAATATTCTGACAATTTGCTGATCTAAGATTTGAGTGCTCATTAAATTCAGTAGACTGACACTGAAAATAAAAAAAACACAGCCAATACAAAACATTAGATACGGCATGCATCAACCTTGTAATTTAGGTCACCGAACAACGGTATTTTTAAGAAGGTAAAGTGTACTTTCCAGTACACTTTTTTTCAAGTCTGAAAATTTATAGTAATTTTATTTCAAGTTTTTTTTAACATTAAGTAAACAAACATAACAAAAAACAGCAGGGTTCTATTGTGGATACATTCGATTTTATATCGTTATAACATTGTATTTGGTGTTATTTTTGAGGGTGTTCAGAAGTTTCAGATGTTGTTTTAGGTGGCCAAAAAAAGTCACTTGGTCGTGTTACAAAATGGGTGAGTACCAACTTGGCCAAAGGTTTCCATTGTTCAAAACGAACTCGTCGAGCGCGTAATGCCACAAGAATAGTCAATGAAAAACTGACAAACAGGTTAGTGAGCCCAATCAGTAAGACGCCAAAACTAGACACTAGAATTAGCCCTAAATCAGGAGGTTCATTGATGGACATTAAACCTTGAATGAGATTGGCAGAAGCAAAAGCAATATGTCGAATATCTAAGGGTAAGCCTAAAATAAAACCAATGGTGCCCATACTACCAAGCATTATTCCAAATATGAAATTACCCGAAAGCGCACCCAGATTGCGTTCGACATAATCAGAAAATCTAATTTGACGTTCTTCACCTAGCCAATCGCGTAAACGTTGATGTGCTTTTAGACGTGGACCAATTTTGCGGTAAATCGCCATGTTGTCGAAGTAACCCGCAATTAAGCCTGATAAAAACAAACATACCCCTGCAATTGCGGCGTGGGGAATTGCCAGAGAAGTAAATGGATCAAGACTGTGTAGCAAGTCGGCAGCCTTGGCATGCTTCAGTAAGGGTTCACTGGTTATCTTTTGCCATAAAAAAGTGATGATTGCAGCAGTGGGGATTGCAATCGAAATATTACCCAAAATAGCAATAAACTGTGTACGTATAATATTGACAATCAACTCTGCAAGTTCAGCAAGTTGCGCCGTCCGTGAGCCCTTACGATGCTGAACCGTTGCTGCCAATGCCGCAGCAGTCATAGCGGGTTGTTTGGTTGCAACTGTGAAATGCAAGATGTGAATAAATACGAACCCGAAAGCATAATTCAGACTATAACTTAATGCATGAGCGAATGGAGCAAGTGTTAGGCGAGACAGCAGAATCTTTAGGGTTGCCATCAAAGCAATAATGCAACCTGCACCTGCGGCTGCCCAGTACATACTAAAAAAACCTTGTTTGTCAGTGCTGACATAATTTTCGCCAGTCTTGCTCGCATTTTCAGTGACTTGAAAAGCCAGTAATTCGCTGTTGGCAGAAAGTAATGCGCCAACACTTTTTTCATTGTGGGTAGCAGTGACCAAGTCACAGATCAGTTTATGAATACCATTGGCACGAATCTCTTTAGATTCCTGTAATAATTTCAATAACAGCTCCAACCGCTCAAGACTTTGTTCTAAAACTGTCAGCAAATAGGTCAGATTCAAACTGACGCCAATCCGTTTGGTGGATTTACGAATATTACCGACAATGGTCTGACATTGTTCAATCATCACAAACGCCTGTGCAGCATCCAGCGGTTGCTCTATGCTCGTCTGATGATCTTTCAGTAATAGGTTATTGAACTTATTAATAAAACCAATAATTTCACGGTTCTGTGCGATAAAAGGGGATTCGTATTCGGTGAGTTTTGGTTCGGCATAAATCAGCTCTGGAAATAATCCAATTCCACTGATGCGATAACTCAAAACATTAATTGCTTTAATTACATCTTGTTTTAGCAGATTTTTTTGCTGCTTCTGATTTTGATTCTGGTCAAATAATTGAAATAGTACCCGCCATTCAACAAGCTCAATCTGTTCGAGCCAGTAATGGTCAGTCGGTAAAAAAAAGACTTTTTCCAGCAGGTTTTGCAACTGAGTCTGGTCATTAATTGGAGGCAAGATATGAGACATAAAACGCTGTCCCAATTGATTCCAGAAACCATCCAAGGACAAAATTCCAATGTCTGCATACAATTTTGTTTGCTGATATTGGGTGATTAGGCACAACAAATACTGCTGCAAGCTGACAATACTATGCGGAGTTTGTCGCAATGCTTGCAACAGGCAACGGAACTTGCTTCTGGTTTCTTCCACATTGTGTGGATTTTCTGGACGAAGCTGCTGAACGAGATCAATCAGGATTTGTTCATCTACAGCAGTTGAAGGGTATTCAAGCTGCTGTTGGATATGAATCAGAATTTGGCTGATAGATTGTTGAGTCATCTCACCACGGTCTATTATTGGATACGATCCAGAGCCAGCATGGCTAAGTTGTATAGTCCCTGACGGGCAATACTCTCTGGTAAAATTGCTAAAGCATCAATGGCAAGCTGAGTTTCTTGTTGGGCACGCAGGCGACAATAATCCAAAGCGCCAGAATTTTGTACAATACGAATGACGTCATCAAGTTCAGTCAAGCCGCCTGTGGCAATACTTTTACGGATAATCTCGTGATCTGTGCCTGAAGTCTTACTTAATGCCGAGATTAATGGCAAAGTCGGCTTACCTTCCATTAAATCATCGCCAATATTTTTACCTAGTGTTTCAGCATCCGAGGTATAGTCCAAAATATCATCAATAATCTGAAAGGCATTGCCAAAGTGTCCTGCATATTGTTGTAGCGCCTGACGATATTCAGGTTTGCCGACTAAAATTGCAGCACCTTCAGTCGCGAGCTGAAATAAGCGTGACGTTTTACCATGAATAATGCTGAGATAAGTCTCTTCTGTGGTATCTGGTTGATGCTGAGCCTGAAGCTGCAACACTTCGCCCTCGGCGATCTCGCAAGTTCCTGTTGAAAACTCTTTTAATAAGGTCATATTGTTGAGATCAACCAACAAATCAAAAGAGCGGGCAATCAGAAAGTCACCGACTAAAACGGCAGTTTGATTGTTCCATGTGGCATTGGCAGTAGGTCGACCCCGACGTAAATTAGACTCATCCACCACATCATCATGAACCAATGTTGCCGTATGCAACATCTCGATAACAGCTGCTAAGCGCTGAGTCTGGGTGAGATCATTTTCACCACAGGCTTGTGCCGCCAGTAGACACATGATTGGGCGCATACGTTTGCCACCTGCCTCAACCACATGTTTGCTCACAGACATAACCAGTGCGACTTTAGAGCTAATTCCTTCATTGATAAATTTATCCATTGCAGCAAAGTCCGCAGCAACAGGGGCGAGAATATCTTGCTTAAAATCGATGGCCATAAACATAAAACCTAAAATCTATTTAAAACGTTTTTATACTGCCTGCCACAAGCAAATGCATTGTGGCTGAAAGCATGTTTTATACCATAAAATAGATGTTTTTCTTAGTTCTTGGTTTTTTATTTGCAAATAATAGTTAAAAAATAATAAAAAACATATACTTATATATAGTTAACTTTTAATGTGTAAAAATAAATATGCCTACTTGTTGTTTGTATGTTTTTTACTTAAAATACTAGCCCTTTATATCCCCAGTGGCGTTCGTTTTAAGATCGATATATCCCTTTATCGACACGACGACACGGGCTTGGTTTGGAGTACATTATGTACGCAGTAATCCAAAGCGGTGGTAAACAGCACCGTGTGGTTGAGGGTGAAACCCTTAAAGTAGAATTGTTAAAAGCTGAAACTGGTTCAACTATTACATTTGATGATGTATTAATGGTTGTAAACGGCGAAAGCATTCAAATCGGTGCTCCAGTTGTTGCTGGCGCTAAAGTAACTGCAGAAGTGGTTGGTCATGGTCGTCACGACAAAATTCGTATTGTAAAAATGCGTCGTCGTAAACACTACCGTAAACAACAAGGTCACCGTCAATGGTTTACTGAGTTGAAAATTACTGGTATTTCAGGCTAATCACGAGGAGTAAGAGACATGGCTCACAAGAAAGCCGGTGGTTCGACACGTAATGGTCGTGATTCAAACCCAAAAATGCTAGGTGTTAAAGCTTACGGTGGTCAAACTGTATCAGCTGGAAGCATCATCGTTCGTCAACGTGGTACAGAATTCCACGCTGGTGCAAATGTTGGTATGGGTCGCGACCATACTCTATTTGCTACTGCTGACGGCGTAGTAAAATTCGAAGTGAAAGGTCAATTTGGCCGTCGCTACGTAAAAATTGAAGCTGTATAAGCTTTGATTAAAAAAAGCCTGCTTTTGCAGGCTTTTTTTATGCCTCAATTTTTCATATTTTATTCATGAATAGGGCAAATGCTCACAAACTGGTGCTATAACAAATACAAAATTGCTTATATTCTCTGTTCTTAGATTTTATCATCTAGAGTAGTATGGCAAACAATGCAACTGCATTTATAAAGAAAAAGGTGAATCAATGAATATGCTTCGTAAAACATTTTGTGCTGCGGTACTTGGTGCCGTGACTTTGGCTCCAGTCGTAAGTACAACAGTTTTCGCAGCGCCAGTTCCCGCTTCAGAACAGCAAGCGACTCAAAATTTAGTCAGACAGTTAACCAGTTTACATAGCTTGAGTGCGAACTTTGAACAAACCACCAAAAGCAATGGTAAAAAAACAGTACAGAAGAAAGGGTTAACAGCACAGCACCTGAACCAGACATTCCGTGGTGTGATGAAAGTCGCTCGACCAGGAAAATTTTTCTGGGAAACAACAGCACCATCAAAACAAACCATCGTGACGACGGGTAAGACAGTATGGATTTACGATCCTGACTTGCAGCAAGCCGTGCGTCAAAGTTTGAGCGATCAAGTGGCGAATACACCTGCATTATTGCTTTCAGGTAACACCAGTCAGATTATGCAGTCTTATCGTGTGAGTCAGCCAGACCACAGTAAAACTTACTATACCTTGACGCCAAAAGCTAAAGAAAGCGCATTTCAGAATTTGAGTATCAGTTTTTCTGCAAATGGTACGCCAGCGTTTATGATTTTAAATGATTCTTTAGGGCAAACCACAACCATACGTTTTACCAATGCGGCGAAAAATGTCAGCGTTCCTGCATCGATTTTTAATTTTACCCCACCTAAGGGTACGGATATTATTGATCAGTAATATTTTTCTGATCCGAAGAGCCTGCGATATGCAGGCTTTTTTTTGTTTAGCAAGAATGCAACACAGTTTAACCACCAAATCCTTTATAGTGAAAAGATTGCTGAATATAAGGGAGTTATACGTTGAATTATAAGCATAAAATACTCAATTGCTGTGTTGGCGCAGTCTTAGTAAGCGTATTGAGTGCCTGCCATGACAGTCAGCAATCTCAACATACTCAGGAAACCTCATCAGCCAGTCAAAGCCTGTCGCAAACTGCAAGCATTCCATTAATTCAGGCAAAAACTCAGCCTATTATTTTGCCAAAGGTTGAAGTTTGTGAGAAAGATGAATGCACATCTTATCAATTGGCAACGGTACAAACCAATGTGGACTGGATTGATGGATTCTTCTTGAAACGTTTTAAGAAAGATTTTCCACTGGCATTTAACCCACCTGCATCTGAACCAGCAGCCAGTCAGGCACAGCATTTAATTCAAAGTTCGAATAGCGCTCTGGTGCGTTATTTAGGGCAAAATGCCAATCTGGCCTCATTTGTGATTGAGTCGGAAACTTATAATCAGGGTGCAGCGCATGGCATGTACCATAAGGAATATGTGATTTTTGATTTAAAAACCAAGAAACGCATTATGGTGGATGATCTTTTACAAACCCAAGTGCAGCAAAAACTTCTGAATGCCTTGTATGAAGCCAACCAGAACTGGTTCAGTCAGCATCAATTTGCCAAAGAAAAACTGGAGATTACCGATAATTTTTACTATGGTGCAAATGGCCTTGTTTTTGTGTATCCATTATATGAAATGACCTCTTATGCTGAGGGTATGACAGAACTGACCTTGCCATATTCGATGGCAAAAGGTTTGATTCGTGCTGAATATTTGCCGAAATAGTCTTGGATCCTGTAGCTCAACTGCAGGATTCATCACAGGTGACTGTATTTTTTAGAATGAAGCGCTTACACTATACCCAGTCTTTTTTATGCAATTTGATTGGTTATGATTGACCCGAAATTACTGAGAAATAATATTGAGGCGGTAAATGCAGCGCTTGCCAAACGTGGTGTACAACTGAACGTTGAAGAATGGGCAGCTTTAGAATCTCGTCGTAAAGAAATTCAGTCTAAAACTGAAAATCTCCAAGCAGAACGTAATGCTGGAGCGAAACAGGTTGGGCAAATCAAAAAAGCAGGTGGCGATGCCTCCGAAATTATGACCCGTATGCAAGCGATTGCCGATGAAATTAAAACGGCAGAACTTGAACTGGCTGAATTGCAAAATGAAATTGAACAAAAATATTTGTCGATTCCAAACTTGCCAGACGAATCTGTACCGAATGGCAAAGATGAAAGTGATAATGTTGAAGTCTACAGATGGGGAACGCCTCGTGAATTTGACTTTGAGATCAAAGATCATACTGACCTTGGCGAGTGGATGGGCGGTTTGGAGTTTGAAACTGCAACCAAACTGACAGGTTCACGCTTTAGTGTTTTGAAAGGACCACTTGCGCGTTTACAACGTGCATTGACCCAGTTCATGCTTGACACACATACTCTCAAAAATGGCTATACCGAAGCGTATGTGCCGTATCTGGTGAATGCTGATACTTTGCGTGGCACAGGTCAACTTCCTAAATTTGAAGAAGATTTATTCAAATTAAAAGGTGAGAAAGAGTATTACCTGATTCCAACAGCAGAAGTGCCAATCACTAACTTTGTACGTGATGAAATTATTGATGCAGATCGTCTGCCACTCAAATATACCGCACATACACCATGTTTCCGTAGTGAAGCTGGGTCTTATGGACGCGATACGCGTGGTTTGATTCGTCAGCACCAGTTCGACAAAGTTGAGATGGTGCAAATCGTGAAGCCTGAAGATTCGATGCAGGCTTTGGAAGAGCTGACTTCTCATGCAGAAGGTATTTTGCAGGCATTAGGTTTACCGTACCGCAAGATTATCCTTTGTGGTGGTGACATGGGATTTGGTGCAACCAAAACTTACGATTTGGAAGTTTGGGTACCAAGCCAAAATACTTATCGCGAAATTTCAAGCTGCTCAAATATGGGCGACTTTCAGGCGCGCCGTATGAAAGCACGTTACCGTGTTGATCAAAAGAAACTTGAACTGGTACATACTTTAAATGGTTCAGGTTTGGCTGTAGGTCGTACCTTGCTTGCCGTTATGGAAAACTATCAGCAAAAAGATGGCAAAATTGTCATTCCTGAAGTATTACGCCCATATATGGGTGGTTTAGAGTACATCGATTAATTTTGTGCACGATTTTTGCTTAAAGACGATCAGATTGAAAGTTAGGGAGTTGTTGTGGAAATTTTTCCAATCTCGCTCAAGTTGCAGCAGCAGCGTTGTTTGATCGTTGGAGGAGGGCATATTGCCTACCGCAAAGCGATTTTGTTACATAAAGCAGGAGCAATCATTGATGTGGTTGCACCTGAAATCGATGAAAATCTGCTTGAGATTGTGCATAAATCAACAGGGAAATTCCTGCAACATGCATTTGTTGAAACTGATTTAGACCATCCTTATCGTCTTGTTATTGCAGCAACGAATCAGGCTAAAGTCAATCATCAGGTTTTTGATTTGTGTGAGCAGCGTAACTTATTGGTCAATAGTGTCGATGATATTCCGCACTGTCGTTTTATGGTACCTGCGATTATTGATCGTTCGCCTTTGGTAGTTTCTGTTGCTTCAAATGGCACATCGCCAGTACTTTCCCGTCAGTTACGCACCCAAATTGAAAGTTTGCTGCCGCATGGTTTAGGCAAGCTGGCAAAATTTTCGGGGCACTGGCGTAAAGCTGTGAAAGAAAAAATTCCCAACCCTGATCAGCGTCGGGTGTTTTGGGAGGAGCTGTATGCTAGCCCTCTCAAAGAACAAGTGTTTAATGACAACTTGGAAAAAGCCGATCAGATGCTACAACAGGCACTGGCAGAGTGGACAGCACCCAAAGGGGAAGTGTATTTGGTTGGGGCAGGGCCAGGTGATCCTGAACTATTGACGCTCAAAGCCTTACGTCTCATGCAACAAGCAGATGTAGTAATTTATGACCGTTTGGTCTCTCCACCTATTTTAGACTTATGCCGCCGCGATGCTGAAAAGGTCTATGTGGGTAAAGCACGCTCCAATCATAGTGTCCCTCAAGATGGTATCAATGCCTTACTGGTTGAATATGCACAACAGGGCAAACGGGTCTGTCGCCTAAAAGGTGGTGATCCGTTTATTTTTGGACGTGGTGGCGAAGAAATTCAGGAATTATTTGCTGCGGGTGTGCCTTTTCAAGTTGTACCCGGGATTACTGCGGCATCAGGCTGTTCAGCTTATGCGGGTATTCCATTAACACATCGTGACTATGCTCAAAGTGTACGTTTTCTGACAGGACATCTGAAAGAAGGTTCCCCTGAATTGCCTTGGGATGAACTGGTGTATGAAAACCAGACTCTGGTGTTGTATATGGGCTTGGTAGGACTGGAAAAAATTAGCCAGCAATTGATTGCTCATGGTCAGCGCCCAGATATGCCTGTCGCACTGATTTCTAAGGGAACAACACCCGATCAGAAAGTCGTTGTGGGAACATTGGCGGATATTGCCAGTAAAGTCACCGAATATCAAATTCAAGCACCAACTTTGACCATTATTGGTGAAGTCGTGCATTTACGTGAACAGTTACAGTGGCAGTAGTTGCGGTAACTTCTGTAGAAAAAGTCGAGAAAAGTTGTGATTCATGTGGTTTTGTACGAGCCTGAAATTCCAAGTAATACGGGAAATATCATTCGTTTATGTGCCAATACGGGTGCTCAGTTACATTTGATCAAGCCTTTAGGTTTTGAATTGGATGACAAAAAGCTCAAGCGTGCAGGATTGGACTATCACGAATATGCACGTATGAAAATCTGGGATAATTTTGAGCAGTGCCTTGAGAACTTGGCAAGTCAGGGCGTTGAGCATATTTTTCCATTGACGACCAAAGGTTCGGCAATTCCGCATACTGTTGATTTAAATCGTCCTGTTGCATTGCTGATGGGGCCTGAAACCCGTGGCTTGCCAGAACATGTACGCCTCATGTTTCCAAAAGAACAATGGATTCGTCTGCCAATGGCAGAAAATTCTCGCAGCTTGAATTTGTCGAATGCCACAGCAGTCATTGTGTATGAAGCTTGGCGTCAACAAGGTTTTAAAGTGCTGTAATGATCAAAGTTGCATAAAAAAGTGTCCTCTTTATGAGGACACTTTTTTTTATTTATAAATAGGCTTTGATCATCAGCCATTTCATTTCTATTGTGCTTCATTGAAATATATTTTTTGTTTTGGGGTAAAGATAAAGAAGATATTAAGCCTCGAGGAACGATGCCTAATATTTTTATCCATTAAGAACTTATAAATTATTCAAAAACTTAGTCAGTTGATATTTTTTTCAGATTCGCATCATATGCATTTTGTGCATGTAAAACACGATCAATATTCTGTTCCGCCCATTCTTTTAATAAATATGCAGTTTTTGAGAAATCTGTTCCGAGTGGAGTTAAAGCATATTCTACTCGGATTGGGCTGCTATCGATCACAGTTCTTTTCACAAAGCCGTCACGTTCTAAGTTTTTAAGTGTTTGTGACAGGACTTTGGGAGAAATCCCTTCAATATTTTTTTTCAAAAGATTGAAATGTTGGGGAGAGCATTCCAATACATTCATGATTAGTAAGACCCATTTATTGGCAAGTGTTTCAAAAAACAGGCGTGCTGGGCAATACAGATTGTAAATGTTGTAAGACGGTAACGATGCCATATTTCAAATATATTCCGTGCTATGTTTGATCAGATACCAGTAGTTACCTTTTGGTAACTAATTGACAGTTAGTTTCTAAAATATATTATATAGCAATTCCTTTCTAAAACGAAAAAATAGGGTTTCAATATGGCAAAAGTAGCAGTGGTATATTTTTCTGGATATGGTCATACCAAAGTGATTGCAGAGACGTTTGCAAATGAAATTGCAGCACAATTAATTGCAATTGACCAAAATGGCGATATTCAAGAAGCTGACTGGGAAACATTAAATCAGGCCGATGCAATTGTATTTGGTGCACCAACTTACATGGGTACAGCACCTTGGCAATTTAAGAAATTTGCTGATGCAACTTCAAAAGCATGGTTCACTCAAGCATGGAAAGATAAAGTGTTTGCAGGTTTTACCAACAGCGCAAGTTTTAACGGTGACAAACAAGTAACACTCATTCAGTTGCAAACTTTGGCATCACAACATGGTGGTCTTTGGGTGAGCTTGGGATTGTTGCCTGCGAATACAAAAGCAGCGACTCGCCAAGATATTAATAACTTGGGCGGATCAGTCGGTCTGTTGGTACAGTCTCCTGCCGACGCAAGTGTCGATGAGATTCCATCGGGTGATTTAGATACAGCTAAAGCCTATGCAAAACGTGTTCTAGCGATTGCTGAAAAATTGGCAGGCTAATTCAAAGCTTGAGTTGACAAACTCAAGTCATAAAAAACCAGCGTAAAGCTGGTTTTTTATTGGGCGTACTCTAGTCGTGTTTGTACTGTGGTGGTGGAATTTTAAATCCTTTGGTTTTATAGCCAAGGAATAAAACCCCAATCACAGCCCAGACAATTCCCCATTGCAACGCAGTGTGGTTAATCTGAAGCCAGAGTGCACCAATCGAGATAAAGCCGAGCATTGGAATCACCAAATAGCGGAAAATATCTGCGGCTGTTTTGGTACGTCCTTCACGCAATACATATTGTGAAACCACACACAGGTTCACAAAACTAAATGCAGTCAGTGCCCCGAAGCTAATCAGGTTAATGACATGCTCAAGGTCGGTAAAACCTGCAGAGAGTGCGATGACGCCAACCAAAATAATGTTAAAGGTTGGAGCATGAGTTTGTGGGCTCAGATGTCCAAAATATTTTTTGTTAAAGACCCCATCACGACCCATGACATACATCAGGCGCGATACTCCTGCATGCGCAGAAATACCTGATGCCATGACTGTTACAATCGCAAATGCCAAGATCACAGACTTGAACATCTCACCACCGACGATGCGTAAAATATCAGGTTGGGTGGCATCGACGTGTTTGAAGTACTGTGCAGGGTTCCCTGGAAAATACAGTTGCATAAAGTAGGTCGCAGCAATAAACACAACGCCCGCAATCAGTGCAGTCAGGAAAATGGCTTTAGGCAAGACTTTATCGGTTTCATGGGTTTCTTCTGCCAGTGAACTGAGTGCATCAAAACCTGTGAAAGAAAAGCACAAAATGGTTGCCCCAGAAATTAAGGCGCCTAGTTTGGCTTGATCACTCCAGAACGGTGCAGATGAAAGCAAGGTGCCATTATTTGCTGCCGATAAACCCATTGCAGTTTGTGCAGTATGACCAAGTGCCAAGTCTTTAATAATTAAAAAGACAAAAATTGCAATCACCAGCATCTGGAAAAATACGATTAAGCCATTCAGATTGGCTACAAATCTGATGCCGCGCAGGTTGACCCATGTCATAAGTCCAGTCAGACCAATGACCCATACCCATTGATTCACACTGGGGAACATGCTTGTTAAATAGATGACTGCAAGTAAAATATTCACCATCGGGCTAAGAATATAGTCGAGCAGGGAAGACCAGCCAACCATAAAGCCCGCATTGGGATGAATCGCACGTTGCACATAAGTATATGCTGATCCTGAAGATGGATAACGTTTGATCATATAGCCATAGCTCAGCGCAGTGAACAGCACCGCCAGCAAGGCAAAGAAATAAGATGTTGGTACATGTTGGGCACTGGCTTCAGATACCATACCGAAGGTATCGAACAAGGTCATGGGTTGAATATAGGCAAGACCTATAACAATAACATGCCCCAGTAGAAGTGATTTTTGCAGTTTTGCTGCCGATTGAGTCCCAGGAGAATGTGTCAACGGCGTTATCCTCATAATCGTTGATCAAGGATCAGCTATCAATTTTTAGGATCGTTTAGGACGAACGATCCCCCCATTTTTTAACAAAGAGCGCAACTTTATCGTAAATAGATATCTGTTGTCAGCAATTAATTGCAGTATTCCTTTAGCAATTTTTCTGCCAATTCAACGATCTTTGCATTGTAGTTGATTCTTATATAACAAAAAACGCCCAATGTACCAGTGGCAATGGGCGTTTTTTGTTATTTGGTTGGTTTACCACGCCTTTTGCAAGATTTCTCGTAACTGAGCTAAAGAGGCTTCTTTAGGATTGTAAATAATCGAGCCATCATTTAAGGCTTTTTCTGCAACCTCATCGAGCTGGCTTTCGCTAACTTTGCCTGTTTCACGCAAATTACGTGGCAATTTGGTGAGTTCATACAAATGATCACGAATGCTGTAGAGGGTTTCGATTGTTTTGTCAGTACGTTGGTCGGCTGGGGTTTGTGCATAAATATCTGCACCAGCCAAAGGTAACAACAGCTCCGCAATTTTATCGCCATTGACCGACTTGTTGTATTCAAGCACATACGGCAAGAACAGGTTCATACATAGACCATGAGGTAAATGTGCAACTGCACCCAATGCATGCCCAAGAGAATGTACTAAGCCAACCATAGAGTTAGAGAAAGCAATACCTGCCATGGTTGATGCTTGTGCCAGTTCTAAACGTGCCTCTGCATCTTTAGGGTTATCCAATACTTTAAACAGGTTCTGGCTAATTTTCTTGATTGCGCCTGTTGCATAGGCGTCACTCAGTGGATTTGCCGCCATACAGGTATAGGCTTCAATGGCATGCGTCATGGCATCCATAGCGGTCATTGCAGTCAGGTGCGCGGGTAGGGTTTGCGTCATGCGTGGATCAAGAATCGCGGCATGTGGCATCAGGTAGTAAGAAGCAAATGCCATTTTGACATTTTTGACAGGGTCAGAAACCACAGCCACCATGGTGACTTCCGAACCTGTACCTGACGTCGTTGGAATCACAAAAAATGGTTTCAGTGGTTTAGGTAAATTATGTGCGCCCGAATATTTGAGTAAATCATCACCGCCTTCAGTGACTAAAATATTGGTCGCTTTCGCCGTATCAATCACCGAGCCACCACCGACTGCAATGAGCGCATCACATTGATGTTCACGATAAAAAGCTGCGGCTTTTTTAACGGTTTCTAAGCTTGAATCGGGTGGTACTTCATCAAAAATAAAACCGATTTCAGCATCAGTTGAGCTAAATGCCGTTTCAATCGGTTCAAGCAAACCATTGGTACGTACGCCTTTATCGGTAATAATCAGTGGGCGTTTTGCACCTAAAGTAGCAAGTTCAAAAGGAATATGTTCTAAAGCCGCGTGACCTGCAATGACTTTGACTGGACAGAAAAATTCATAATACGCTTTTGTCATGTGCTTATGCGCTCCGTTTTAGAAAGGATTGTGCAAGTTTTAAATAGATCAGGCTGGCGTTGGATAGTTTTTCTTTAAAGCCAAGTTGTTCTGGGTATTGTTTGACCGCGAGTGATGCGATCAGCTTTGGTAAAATCAGTGATTCCATTTTGTTTAAACAGCGCACAAGGCGAATCGCATAAGAAACGTCACCATCTGCAATCATACGGTCATTGGCAAAGGCGCGTGCAGTACTTTCCTGAAATGAAAAAACCAGAAATGCATGTTCCAAATGCTTAAAGATAATGCACAGATCAGGTTTACCACTTGGTTCATCGACCAGTTCAAGTTGCTTAAGCTGGTTGACTCTCGCAGTAAATGCTGGGCCATGTGGAAAAACCTTCATTGATAGCGTGAAGTTTTCAGGGAATTTAGCAATTTCTTGCTGAATTTCAGGGTCAACTTGGCTGGCAATCACCAAGCCGTTGCCAATAACACTCATCATGAGCTTGACGTAAGCTTGCTGCATTGCTGGTTTTAACGGCTTAGTAAACACGTACTTGTCCTTTTTTGTATTTATTGATCTGAAAGAGAGAACCAGAAAAAACGTTATTTTTCCAGAATGACCTCAATTTCTTTAAAGTACTGAGTTTGTGTTAAATATTCAATCACGTCTTGGCTGAGTTGTGTAAATTTAGGATGATTTTCGACAAGATCCTGAATCCGTACCATTTCTAAACCAGCATAGCCACATGGGTTAATTGTCTGAAAACCGTAAAGGTCACAGTCGATATTCAATGATAAACCATGATAGCTGCGACCACGACGAATTTTAAAACCTAAAGAACCGATTTTACGCCCATCGACATAGACGCCTGGTGCATCAGGTTTAGCATACGCTTCGATCTGGTACTTTTTGAGCAAGTCAATCATCAACTGTTCGGCAAAGCTGACCAGTGTACGCACATGCCATTTTAAGCGGTTGAGGTCAAACAGAAAGTAAGCAATCATTTGCCCTGGGCCATGCCATGTTACCTGACCACCACGATCTGACTGCACCACAGGAATATTGCTGCTAACCAAAATATGTTCAGGTTTTCCAGATTGTCCTTGAGTAAGTACATCTTGATGCTGCAACAGCCACAACTCATCGTGAGTATCTGCTTCACGTGTTTCAGTGAAGGTTTTCATTTTTGAAAACTTGGCTTGATAATCTTGTAAGTTATCGAAAATACGAATAATAAGTTTTGGTGACTGCTGGAGAGTAGATGCATCCATGGAATGAAAAACCTTATATAAAAAACAAAACCAGATGTTTTAGGCATCTGGTTCAGGATTAAAGCGCAGTTCGGATGTGAGGGCAAGCTGCCAAGTCTGCATACAGTGCGTGAACTTGTTCAAGCTCATCAAAACGTAGTTGAGCAGTAATTGAGTGGTATTTTCCTGTACGCGAAGGTTGTACAGCCAAAGTGGCTTCATCAAACTCAGGGAAATGTTTGATCAAGATTTCTACCACGGCAATACGAAGTTCTGTACCTGCATTGCCAATGAGTTTAATAGGATAATCCATTGGGAATACCCAAAGGTCTTCACGAAGTTCACGAGAAGGTGTGCGATCTAACATAGGTGCTCTCAGCAGTTGAAACGCCTGCAAGAGCAGGCGTTTTTTAATTCTTTAAAGATAAAATGGGGTAGTTTCCTGAAAAATCAAGAATCCCGATTAATCATTTTCCAAGAATGAACGTAAGTGTTCTGAGCGTGAAGGATGGCGCAATTTACGCAGCGCTTTGGCTTCAATCTGACGGATACGTTCACGCGTTACATCAAACTGTTTACCTACTTCTTCAAGCGTATGGTCAGTTGGCATATCGATACCAAAACGCATTTTCAAGACTTTGGCTTCACGTTCAGTTAAGTTCTCAAGCACTTCACGAGTTGCTTCTTTCAAGCCTTCTGAAGTTGCAGCATCCACAGGTGATGTGATGTTTTGATCTTCAATGAAATCACCAAGATGCGAATCTTCATCATCACCAATCGGAGTTTCCATTGAAATCGGTTCTTTGGCAATTTTCAGCACTTTACGAACTTTAACTTCATCCATTTCCAGACGTTCACCTAGTTCTTCAGGAGTTGGCTCACGGCCCATTTCTTGAAGAAGCTGGCGAGATACACGATTGATTTTGTTAATCGTTTCAATCATGTGTACTGGAATACGAATGGTACGTGCTTGGTCGGCAATCGAACGGGTAATCGCCTGACGGATCCACCAAGTTGCATACGTCGAGAATTTGTAACCACGGCGATACTCAAACTTATCTACCGCTTTCATCAAGCCGATGTTACCTTCCTGAATCAAGTCAAGGAATTGCAAACCACGGTTGGTGTATTTTTTCGCAATCGAAATCACCAAACGCAAGTTAGCTTCAACCATTTCTTTTTTGGCGCGGCGTGCTTTGGCTTCACCAATCGCCATACGTTTAGAAATATCTTTGATTTCCTGAACGTTTAAGCCAAGCTCAGTTTCAATATCTGCAATTTTTTGCTGGAATGCCAAGATGTCTGGACGAACTTTTTCCAGATGCGGTTTCACTTCTGGCGTTACTTTGGCAAGCTGTGCATCAAGCCATGCTGGATTCGATTCTTGTTGAGGGAATGTAGTACGGAACAAGTTACGATCCATACGACCACGACGGACGGCATAACGCATGATTTCACGTTCAGCCGTGCGGATACGCTCATGTGTACCACGGATCATTTCAGAAATGATATCAAATAAACGAGGTGTGAATTTGAACATCATAAATACAGTTGCAAGGGTAACCAATGCTTCATCAGCTTCTTTTGAGTTACGACCATGCTGCTGAATCGCTGCTTTGGTTTTGCTCCACGCTTGTTCCAACTCTGCAAAACGCACTTTTGCAACTTCTGGATCTGGGCCTGAATCACCTTCAGAATCGTCATCACCTTCCGACTCTTCTTCCTCATCGTCGTCGTCAAGTTTGACCTCTTTGGCAGGCTTCGATGTATCTTCTTCGACATCGACCAATTCGGTTTCTTCTTCCTCGATGACTTCTGGAATGTCATCGTCGGTTTCAGGGTCAAGGTACCCTGATAAAATATCAGCTAAACGGCGTTCGCCAGTGTTAACGTCTTCGTATTCTTGGAGGACAACTTCAACCGCATTTGGCCAGTAAGCAATCGCATTTAATACATCACGAATCCCTTCTTCGATTCGTTTTGCAATGCTAATTTCACCTTCGCGAGTGAGCAGCTCAACGGTTCCCATTTCACGCATATACATACGAACTGGGTCAGTCGTACGACCAGGTTCGTTTTCAACTGAAGCAAGTACCGCAGCGGCTTCTTCTTCGGCAACTTCATCGGCTGCTTCGGTTGATTCGCCAAACATCGTATCGTCAGATTCAGGTGCGCGTTCATGAACAGGAATACCCACATCTTGAAGCATTTGAATAATGTCTTCAATCTGTTCGCTTTCCGTGATTGAGTCTGGGAGATGATCGTTAACCTCAGCGTAAGTTAAGTAACCTTGCTCTTTGCCTCGGCTAATCAGAGCCGCTACTTGAGAAGTAGGGGAATGCATATCGCTCATCTTTTGCTTACTCTTTGTTGAATCTGTGGCAGTGAAAAACCGTGCATGATAGCACAATTTGTTTAAAAAATTCAGAAATCATGGGGCGGGCACCGAATTCATGACATCTTTTGTGTTGTTAAAGTAGAATGAATATTGTGTCATTTTTAATTTTTTCAAGTCCGTGCAATTTTGTGATGAAAAACTCCAGATTCTTAATAAATACACAAAAAAAACGCGGAAAAAAAGCAGATTTTAGTGAGAACCCTAAAAATATAAATGCATAAAAATCTTGACAGAAATAAATAACTACGCTAAATAGCGCGTAAAACATTTATATTTTTATGTTGAGGTAGTTTGAGTGTCTTCTACAGATTTTGAACTAGATGATAACTACGATGATGACGTTAGCTTTGATGAGGCATCGAATAAAATCAGTGCCAAAGAGTCATTAGAAAAACGTCGTTTAATTGATGACTTACTTGCGCAACGCCGTTTGGAGCGCGAGTTGAAAGACTTTGATTATGATTTCGACGATGATGATTCGGGCGATGATGATGCATAAAAGCATTTAGAATATCATCCCTATCAATGCTATGCTCATACCCTAGTAACCAATGATGGAATCAAAATGAGTTCTTTGAATTTAGATCAGTTAAGTGATTATTTAGATGGTGACCAAAACGAATATGGTCTAGATTTTGCGGCAACTCATGGATTTTTATGCGCCATTGCTGTTGGACCAAAATTTGATACTTGGCTTGATGCTTTGTTTGATGGAAACCCAAATAAAGTGCCGAGTGAAATTGTGGTGCAGGTCAAATTATGGCTCGAACAGTTACGTCAAAGCCTTGCCAATGAAGAAGGAATCGAGTTTCCTTTTGAAATTGAAGAAGCCGATGTAGACTCAAGTTTGGGTGACTGGAGTGTTGGTTTTGTCGATGCCATGTTCCTGAACGAAGAAGCATGGTTTACGCCTGAGTTCGAAGAACAATTAGTCGATTTGACTTTGCCAATGATGATCTTTAGCGGCGTTGATGAAGAAGATGCACAAATGGAATCTTTCCGTCGCAACGGCCAGTTAATGGATGAACTTGCAGAAGAAATTCCAGACAATCTAAATGAACTTTTCTTGATGTATCATACACAATCATGATGATATGACAGGCGATGCCGTGATGGCATTCTGCGTGTCATAGTCAATTATTGTTGTTGTAGCAAAAGCCTGATCATTGTAGCAATGGTCAGGTTTTTTTGTGAAAAGATGAAATTTTTGTTAGTTCAGCACGTTAATCATCAATCTTTTTTGCCAGATACCATGCAGTTTCAATCGCATCCTGTTGTTGAAATGCTCCTAATCTGTTAATGCGAATCAATGGCTCGATATCGTAAACATCATCATACAAACCTTTGATTTTTGCTTCGGGAATTGAAAAGGGTGGGCCTGAAAAAGCATCCTGATCATATTCATAGCTAATCAGAAGTTGCGGAGCATTGTTGGTAATTTGCTTGAGATGCTGTGCATACTCAACCCGCATATTTTCAGGTAAGGCGACTAATGCTGCCCGATCATAGATTGCATCGACATTGCCGAGTAGCGGCTGGGTAAGTTGGAAAATATCGCCATTAAAAATGTCGATTTGTGGATGATGAAAATGTCGAAGGCTTTGATTTGGTATTTCTTCAAAAGGCAAGTTCAGGGTTTTGATTAACTCTTCAACGGCCAACTCACTTAACTCAACTGCGACCACGCGTAATCCCTGATCCAGCAGCCAATGGATATCCAGACTTTTGCCACAAAGCGGAACAAAAATCCGATCATTTTTTTGCAAGGATAATTTGTCGATATATTTTGCTAAAAATTCATTTACTTGCTGTTGATGAAAACCAATCTGATTGTTTTTCCATTTATCTAGCCAAAATTGCTCTTGCATGATACAACCTTATTCTTACTTGAATTTTCAAAACATTAGCGGATTTTGCATACAGGTTAAAAGAAATTTTAGTCAAAAATTAAGATTTTCCGTAATAAAAAAGCCATCGTGTTGATGGCTTAATCTTTAATGAAACTTAATTTTATAGGCGTTTTCTTTTTGCTGCGGCAATTTGGGATTGGCGCATACGGAATCCCGCTTTTTGTTTCTCGCTGGTTTTGTTGATGCAGTACACACAAGATACGCCGTGTTCATAGCTTGGTAATACTGATTCTTCAGGGGTAAGCGGCCAGCCGCAAGCGTGACATTTAATATTTTGACCTTCTTCAACCCCATGAGTTACTGCAGTACGACCATCAAACACGAAGCATTCGCCTTCCCACATGCTTTCTTCAGTAGGGGTTTCTTCAAGGTATTTCAAGATCCCACCTTTGAGGTGATAAACCTCTTCAAAACCTTCTTGTAAAAGCAAAGAGGTTGATTTCTCACAGCGAATACCACCTGTACAGAACATGGCAATTTTTTTGTCTTTATGCTGTTCAAGCTCTTTTTTGACGTATTCTGGAAATTCACGGAAAGTTTCAGTTTTCGGGTCAATCGCACCTTTGAATGTGCCTGCTTTGTATTCGTAATCATTACGAGTGTCGATGAGAATGACATCATCACGTGCAATCAGTTCATTCCATTCTTTAGGATCTAAATAATGACCCACCAAATCACGTGGTTTTACTTTAACACCCAACGTTACAATTTCTTTTTTTAGCTTGATTTTCATTTTACGAAATGGCTTGTCAGAGCTATGAGACTCTTTATATTCCATTGCGTTAAAGCCTTCATTTAGTAAAAATTGATGAATCGTATCAATCGCTTGACGATCTCCAGCGACTGTACCATTAATGCCTTCATCAGCTACAATTAGAGTTCCGCATAGATTGATGGTTTTAACCAAGTCAAGTAGACGTTGCTGCAAATCAGCAGGGTCTTGAATTTCTTTGAATTGATATAGTGCGGCAACAACCCAATCAGCGGTCGCTTGCTGTTCTACAGGTGCAAGCTGTTCTACAGTAGCGTTCATGCGGGACTCCAAATGTATTAAGATAGAAAAATAAGGCGCGTATTTTAGCGTGATTTTGAAAATTAAGCGAGAATGGTTCTTGTGAAGGAGAGGTTGGTTTGAGTAAAGATCGTCGCATTGCGACACTCACCCCATGTGCAGGGCGTTGCTCCACTGTATTTGGTGATCATGTCTGTCGAGGCTGCCGACGTTTTAATCATGAAGTGATTCAATGGAATACTTATACACTTGAACAGCAGCATGTCGTTTGGAAACGTCTGGATTCCCAGTTAGATCAAATTTTAGTGCCGATGCTGCCCCATGCCAATCTGCAACAGGTTGAGGGTTTTATTGTTTCAAAACGTACACGCTTGTTATCTGATGCCTCTATTGGGCGCAAGTTGTATCATGCGCTTAAAATTTGTGAAAAACATCGCCAGTTTGCTGAAGAGAGTGGCTTGGGCATTCAGCAGGCACAAGTCAAGCCATTGTGGGATGAATTTGAGCGGCGTGTATTGGCACTTGCTAAAGCCAGTTATGAATTCGCTTGGCTGCGTGCCGACGGGATTCATTATAGTTTGTTGCACATGGCAGATGATTAAGCCTGTAATTTTTTGATCAGGTTGATCATGAGCTGTTTGTTCTGTTCAGCAATTTCTGCTTGAAAGCCTTTAACCAAAAATCGGCTTATTAACCCCTCTAAAAAGTTATAGCACAATTCAGTGACTGCCTGTGGTTGCTTGAGGTGTTGTGCGTACTGCGCAATAAATTCGTATAACCAGTGCTTATGCTGCTTAGCGAGATCAAGAATTTCAGTATCTTGCTGTGAAGACTCTCCAGCGGCTCGTACAAATAGGCAACCTTTAAAATGATCTTGCTGAAACCACTGGACGTGCCAGTCAAAAATCTGCTCAAGTGCGGCTAAACCTTGAGCCTCTCCAACAAAATCACACAGACTTTGTCGAAACTGAACGTCTCGCTTTTTTAGTACAGAAGCAACAAGTTGTTGTTTATTTTTAAAATATGTGTACAGCGTTGTTTTGGAACAGCCTGATTCATCCCGAATTAAATCTACCCCAACTGCGTTAAAACTGTGCTGATTAAATAACTTTTCGGCAGTGCCTAGAATTTTAGCTGCGGATTTTGACATACTTTTTGCTCTTGTAAATAGTACAGATCTGTACTATTTTGATTTTAACGTGCAAATCGACAAAAATCAATTCAGGGGGAACGTGATGTTGAAATCATTCCAGTATTCAATTTCTGATTTAATGAAGGCATTGGTGGGCGCGAGTCTGAGTATTGCCATTTTATTGTATTTGACCCAGCTTTCTCATCAGCTATGGATTATGGCGCCGTTCGGTGCAAGTTGTGTCTTGCTGTATGCTGCGGCACATTCGCCTTTGGCACAGCCTAAAAATGTGATCATCGGGCATGTGGTATCGGCAGCTATAGGCTTGGCATTTGTGCATTACATTCCGATTAACATTGCTACGATAGCGTTTGCTGTGGGCTTGGCGATTGTATCGATGCAGATTTTGGCGTGCGTTCATCCACCTGCGGGAGCAAATCCATTGTTGATTTTATTGAGTGCATCATCGGTGCATTATGATTGGGATTTTCTGATTTTCCCTGTGCTGACAGGTGCGGTTATTTTAGTCATGATTGCTCAATTGATGCATGCTTTACAGCAAAGATTTGAGAAATACGGTGAGAAAAATGCATCACCATCGTTGTTATGATGATGCTAAAAAATTAAATGTGTTGAGCTAAACGATATTGAACCAATTCTTCAATGGTAATGACGGTTAAATGATGGGTCTGAGCATAAGATAACACCTGAATGCCTGCTGCCATTGTGCCGTCTGGATTGGTTAATTCACACAACACACCTGCTGCTTTTAAACCTGCTAGTCGAGCCAAATCAATCGTAGCTTCAGTGTGACCACGGCGGGTTAAAACACCACCTTCACGTGCGCGTAATGGAAATACGTGTCCAGGGCGATTCAAATCGCTGGCTACAGCACCATCTTTGGTTGCAGCGCGAATGGTAGTCACGCGGTCTTTTGCCGATACGCCTGTTGTTACGCCTTCAGCTGCTTCAATGGTGACGGTAAATGCCGTATGGAAATGGCTAGAGTTGTTGCTCACCATTGGTGGAAGTTCAAGATGATCAGCCAGCTGTTCCGTTAAACATAAACACACAATACCTGAGCCATCACGAATCATACGTGCCATGGTTTCTACATTGAGAGTTTCTGCGGCAACAACTAAATCTGCCTCATTTTCACGGTCAAAATCATCCATGACCAAAACAGGTTTGCCTTGGCGGATATCTTCTAAGGCTTGTTGAATGCGTTGTTCAGCAGGGGACAGGCTTGAAAAAAATAATTCGGGTTGAATTAAAATAGACATAATGAAACGCTCACGTAATTTAGATACAGGAACATTTCAGGACTGATCGAAAAAATGGGGTCGTGACAAAAGCTTGAAAAGTGAATCTTCTGAAACGTCGACTTCTTTCATCCGGACTATACCGTCGGCTTTGGATTTGCACCAAATCTGCAAATGACACCAGTCATTGGCTCGCGGGCTTGCTCGAGAGTGAGCTTACCGCCGGTGGGGAGTTGCGCCCCGCCCTGAAGCGATGTGACAAAATTATAGCGTTATTTTTTGTGAAAAATCATCCTTTCTATAGAATGATTCGTACTATAAATATTAAATAATCTGCTATGAGCAGTCATCTGAGCATATCGAAATATGCTCATGATCCAACTCAAAAAAGTTAAGCAACCTGTACAGGAATACAGTTGGCCGTATGGTTGACGGTATTGTCAGGATTAGCATAGACAAGGCGTGGTTTATGAGCATTGGCTTCTTGTTCATTGAAGTCGCCAAATGTTGCAATAATCACGATATCACCCACTTCAGCCTGATGCGCAGCGCCACCATTAACGGAAATGATGCCTGAGTGATCTTCACCACGGATAGCATAAGTTGTAAAACGCTTACCATTGGTGACATTCCAAACATGAATTTCTTCATATTCACGAATGCCTGCCAAATCCATTAAAACGCCGTCAATTGCACAAGAACCTTCATAGTGAAGCTCAGCATGTGTGACGATTGCGCGATGGATTTTGCATTTTAATAAACGTGATAACATGCAAATATCTCCTCGATTTGCTCAGTTTGCTAGAAAAAAGGCATTCAAAGACTTAAGAGATGTGCATAAAGATGCCATCAGAGATTGAATTTACGGTTTATAGGCATTGATCTGATTCATGGCTTGCGAAACTTGACCATCAACCAAAAGTTGAGTCTTCGACAATGCATGATCAATTGCTGCATCTATAAGATCCTGTTCACTTTTAGGTGCTTTACCTAAAACATGACCAGAAACACGTTCTTTAGCGCCAGGGTGCCCAATACCAATACGTAAACGATGAAAATTGGCACCAATATGCGGAACAATGTCACGTAGACCATTGTGGCCACCATGACCACCACCTGTTTTGAGGCGGATCACACCAGGGTTCATATCCAGTTCATCATGCGCAATTAAGATTGCTTCAGGTTGAATTTGATAAAATTTGGTGAAAGGAACGACACTTTGCCCAGAACGGTTCATAAATGTGGTAGGGAGTAACAAACGGACATCATGACCTTCGATGTTACCTCGACCGCTGATACCGTAAAATTTGGGATCTGCTTTTAAACTAATGCCATAACGGTCTGCGAGTTGCTCAACAAACCAAAAGCCAGCATTGTGTCGGGTTTGGGCATATTCTTTACCAGGATTGCCCAAACCGACAATGAGCGAAATTTTAGTCACGAAACTACGCTCTCACTTACCATTACGCGCGTTTGAAGTCAGCGTGCATAGGTGTGTTTTTTGCTGGGTGACGTTGAAGCGCTTGGATTTTAACGCTTTCAGTTTTGTCACCAATTTTGATTTCTACAACTTCAGCAAAGAAATCGTTGTTTTCTAGAGCTTTAACAAGTTCACGAAGTTGTAAAGTTACAGATACAGGTTCTGCGTCACCACCGTAGATGATAGCAGGAACTAGTGCTTCACGACGAAGGCGGCGGCTCGAACCTTTCCCTTGTTTGTCTTCAGCACGTGCTTGAGCATTTAATACGAAATTAGCCATGAGATATCCTCATTAAGTTACGAAACAGCCAGATTTGCGACCAATCTGGCTAATAGAAAGCCCCGCATTATAGCAGGGCTTTAGGAAAATTGTGCAGCTATATTATAAATAGCTGTCAAACATCGCGCTGATCGATTCTTCGTTGTTAATACGACGAATGGTTTCAGCAACCATGCTTGCAACAGAAACCTGACGAATTTTACCTAAATCAATCGCTTCTTGTGATAAAGGAATGGTGTCAGTGACAACCAATTCATCAATCACAGAGTTGCGTAGATTTTCGAGCGCTTTACCTGAAAGTACAGGGTGAGTTGCATAAGCAACAACACGGCGTGCACCAAATTGTTTAAGCGCATCGGCTGCTTTACATAAAGTACCAGCGGTATCGACCATATCATCTACGATGACGCAGTCACGATTTTTGACATCACCGATCAAGTGCATCACTTGAGATTCATTCGCTTTTTGACGACGTTTATCAATGATTGCTAAATCGATATCGCCCATCTGTTTTGCAACGGCACGTGCACGAACAACACCGCCAACATCTGGTGATACTACCATCAGGTTGTCATGTTGTTGTTGACGTAAGTCCGCAAGCAAAGCAGGTGTACCGTAAATGTTGTCGACAGGAATATCGAAGAAACCTTGAATTTGGTCAGCATGCAAATCGATCATCACAACACGGTCAATACCAACGGTAGTGAGCATGTCAGCAACGACTTTAGCTGTAATCGGCACACGTGCAGAACGTGGACGACGATCTTGGCGAGCATAGCCAAAGTAAGGGATAACAGCAGTAATACGTCCAGCGCTAGCACGGCGAAGTGCATCAGCCATGACCAAGATTTCCATCAGGTTATCATTGGTTGGGGCGCAAGTAGGCTGAACTATGAAAACGTCCTTACCACGTACATTTTCAGTAATTTCTACAGCAATTTCACCATCAGAAAAGCGGTTAATTGAAGCAGAGCCTAAAGGAATGTGTAAATGGCTTACGACTTTTTGAGCGAATTGTGGATGAGCATTTCCACTAAAAACGACAAGATTGGGCATGAAGCACCCTTGGCGGTTGATGTGTTGTTTAGAAGAATCTGGCAGGGGCGGCTGGATTCGAACCAACGGATGGCGAGATCAAAACCCGCTGCCTTACCACTTGGCGACGCCCCTAATATGTGGCAGAACTTTAAAGTTTTTACTCTGTTTTGTCAAGGAAAAATGACAAGAGCTTTCGCTTTAATTTCTGTCTTTTCAAACAATGGCAGGGGCGGCTGGATTCGAACCAACGGATGGCGAGATCAAAACCCGCTGCCTTACCACTTGGCGACGCCCCTAAATTCGATAATTGCAATGGCAGGGGCGGCTGGATTCGAACCAACGGATGGCGAGATCAAAACCCGCTGCCTTACCACTTGGCGACGCCCCTAATATGCAAAAATCTTCAGATGATGGCAGGGGCGGCTGGATTCGAACCAACGGATGGCGAGATCAAAACCCGCTGCCTTACCACTTGGCGACGCCCCTATAGTACTACTGTATGTCACACAAAGGAGATTTATCCAAGCTTTGTACCAAGTAAGCTTTACATGGTGCATTGCGAACAATCTGCTCTGTTTGCATATCAGGAGTTACTTCAACAAAAACACAGGCACCTGTTCCTGTAAGCTTTGCAATGCCGAACTGATCGAGATATTGCATTGCCTCATCAACTTCTGGATATAAGCTTCTTGCGATTGGCTCAAAGTTATTTCCGAAATCCGATGGCTTTCCCTGATAGGCGCAAAATTTAGAGGTCTTGGAATCTCTTGTCAACGTTTTTTGTGAAAAAAGTAGTTGAGTGCTGATAAAACAATCAGGTTTAAGCACAATGAACTGTTTTTTAGGCAAATTGATGAATGTAATTTGTTCACCGATGCCTTCTGCCCATGCATTGCGACCATACACAAAGACAGGTACATCTGCACCTAAGCTTTGTCCAATTTCTGCCAGTTGCTGGATATTTAAGCTGCATTGCCAAAGCTGATTGAGTACCAAAAGCGTGGTTGCTGCATTGGATGAACCACCACCTAGACCTGCACCCATAGGAATATGTTTGTCTAAATGGATATTTAATCCACAAAAGCGCTGGGCAAAAGGCTTGAGTTTTTCAGCAGCCTTGAAAATTAGATTGTCTGTTTGTTCGACACTGGATAACCCATCAAGGCAAATGTTTTGATTACCATTAGGTTCAAACTCGAGCCAGTCATATAAATCGATGAGTTGAAAAATGGTTTGCAATTCATGGTAACCATCAGCTCGTCGACCAGTGATATGTAAAAAAAGATTAAGTTTTGCTGGGGAAGGAACGCGAATCATAAATTGGAATCTAGTTAGCGGTCTTGAATGATCATTGTAATACGATTTTCCTGACCATCATCAAGCTGTTGTTTTAAAATTAATTTGTTAGGCAGGGTTGCAGCGTTGTTGTAACTGAGATGGACGATCCAGCCATCTTCAATAAATTGTGTTGGGCGTTGTTGCTGGTCTTTTTCGATTTGAACTGAAGCTGTTGCGGGCTGCGCTAAAATCCAGTGAACCAAATCGGTAATAGGAGCTTGCCAGCCTGTCGCTTTTTCTAAAAGCTCTTCTGGTGTTGCTGCGTGAATCAAGCCTGTTTTTGCACTATTGAGGGTCACTTGTCCTGGTATCCCTTGAATATGGGTTTTGCCCATACCCAGTGCGCCACTTAGCTCAATGTTAAAATTGTCCTGTTGTTGTTCCCATGTAAAAAAAGCACTGCCAGATTGTTTTGGTGTACGCACTCCAATTTTACCTTGCAGAGAAAAATTGGTTTCTTGAGTCGGTGCTGTTGTATTGGTTGTAGGCAACTGATTGGTCATTGCTTGGGGCTTTCTGTACTGCTGACAGCCTGTCAAAATTAAACTACTGCTAGTCAGTAATCCTAAACCAATTTTAGTGAACAGATGCATGGTGAACTAAACTCATTTTTTGCTGTTGTGATAATAACAAGGAATTTAATTGAATTACTTGTGGATTGTTCGGATGTTTTTGTTTGAGTTCTTGTAGTAAATCTGCAAATTTCTGCATGTTGCCTCGTAAATACAATGCCTTGGCTAGGCGAACGCCTGTACCTACATTTTCATTGAGCAGGTAGGCTTTTTCTAAGGTTGGGATCGCAGTGGCAAGATCATTTTGTAAAAAGGTGATTAAGCCATAAGTGTCGAGAATAGAGGCTTGATCGGGAGCGTACTCCAAAGCATGTTCGACATATTTGCGTGCATCGCCCAAGCGACGGTTTTGTAATGCCAGTGTATAAGCATAGGCATTCAGATATGTAGGGCTATTGGGTTCAATACTCAGTAACTTATTTAAATCTTGTTCTAAACGGTCTTTATCCTGATAAGGATCAAGCAGTAAGACTTGTGCGTAAATCAAATCAGGGTCATCGGGCAGATTGTGAATTGCTTCATCGAGCAGTTCAATCGCTGCCAGTTTATGATTCAGTTTCTTTAGGATTTCTGCTTGCAGTTGGTATAAAAAACTGGCGTGTTGCGGATAATTGACTCGTTCTTGTGTCAAAAAGCGTAATGCATCGCTGAGTTTATTTTCTTTATCATAAATGGTGACGAGGCTTCGGCGTGATACCGTGTATAGGCTACCATCGACTAGGCGATAATAGGCTTTTGCCGTTTCATAATGTTGTTTACGCTCAGCATTAATCGCGAGGTAATAATAGGCATCATTTTGATATTGTGAAGAATTTTTAAGTTGTAATAAGAAACCTTCAGCTTGATCATAACGTTTTAAGTCAATGCTGGTTAAGCCTGCAATAAAAATAGGTTCATCGGCAGAAGGCCATTTACGAATAACACTTTCAAGTTTTTTTAAGCCAAGTTCAGATTGACCAATCTTGATTAGATATTTTGCTTCAGCAAGACGTACTTCTAGGTTGTAAGAATGCTGACGACTCGATTTTGCATACCATTTTATGGTGGCATCCTGATTACCCGATGCATCCAAGATATTGGCTTTAAGTAAAATAAAACTGGTGACATTTGGGTGTTTGCGCAAAGCGCGCTGTATATCTTTTAGCGCTTGTTCTAATTGGTTGTCTTGGGCTTCTAAGCTTGCAATCATCACCAAAATGGATGGATTACTTCGGGCTTTACTACTGCGCAAGGTTTTGAGCAGTGTGGTTCGATCTTCTTGTGAGTCCGGTGCAATCCCCGCGACAATTTCAGCCAGATCGGCATCGGGGTCGATGTTTAAAATTTTATCAAGTGTTTGTGCAGTTAACTCATATTTATGTGTTTTTAGTGCAATGTGTGCTAAATAGAATAGAGCAGGTACATCTGTTGGGTCTTGATTGACCCAATGTGTTGCAATATCGAGTGCAGATGGCAGGTCATTTTCATCAAGCGTGATGTCGAGCGCACGTTGTTTGACTGCTGTGGAACTGTTATGAATTGCCAGAACTGTATAGTTGTGTAATGCTGTGGCAGTTTGTTGATATTGCAAAGCAAATTCTGCAATCATGGTTTGTTGTAACGGAAGTGGATTATAGTGTGCCACTGTATTTTGCGCGTAAGTGTAATTATAGGCACATAAGGTGATGCTTCCTAGCAATAAGATTGTGCTAGAATAGCGTCGTATCAACATACATGATTGTTGGCGAATTGTTTGCTGCAAAATTTCTTTATCCAAATATTTATGCTTATTATGACACCGATGATGCACAATAACACATGCATAATTTTAGTGAAATGATGATCTGACATGGCGTTTATTGCTTTAGGTGTCAACCATCAAACAGCCTCAGTTGAGTTGCGTGAACGTGTTGCGTTCAATGCAGAACGACTGCGTACTTTATTGGCTGAACAAAGTCATCAAAGTCAATTCAATGACTTAGTGGTGGTGTCAACCTGTAACCGTACCGAAGTCTATGCGATGACTGATGAAGCAGATATGCTATTAAATTGGCTCGCTCAAGCCAATGGTATTGATGTTAACCAATTGTTTAATCATGTATATCGCTATGAGGATATTCAGGCAGTTTCTCACCTGATGCGGGTTGCGAGCGGTCTGGATTCACTGATGCTCGGTGAGCCCCAAATTTTGGGGCAGGTGAAATCGGCATTGTCGCTGGCCAAAGAGTCGGGCACGGTGTCGGGAAATTTAAACCGTGTCTTCGAATATGCGTTTTATGCAGCTAAACGTGTGCGCTCAGAAACAGCCGTTGGTAGTCATGCAGTGTCTATGGGGTATGCCGTAGCTCAGTTAGCACAACAAGTTTTTAGCCACCCTGAAAAACTGGTGGTGCTCATGGTTGCGGCAGGGGAAATGAACAGCCTTGTAGCAAAGCATATGGCAGATCTCGGTGTAGCAAAAATCCTGATTTGTAACCGAGGGCGTGAACGTGCAGAAAAGCTCGCCAATGAAATCACACCATTCGTAGAAGTTGAAATTATTCCATTTGAAGAACTGTCACAACATTTGCATCGTGCCGATGTGATTTCAAGTTGTACAGGCAGTTTGCATCAAGTCATTGCTTATCAGGATGTCAAAGCAGCCTTAAAGAAGCGCCGTTATCAGCAAATGTTGATGGTGGATTTGGCCGTTCCGCGCGATATAGACCCAAAAATTGAAAGTTTGGATGGTGTGTATCTATACGGTGTTGATGATTTACAAAGCGTGATTGATGAAAATCTGGCTCAGCGCCGTCAAGCGGCAGTTGAAGCTGAAGTTATGGTCAATCAGCTGGCAACTCAGTTACTTACTCAAGAAAAAGTCAAGCAAGCAGGGCATTCAATTTGTGCTTATCGTGAAGCTGGACAGCAGATGCAACAAGAAGAAGTTGAGCATGCCTTACAATGCTTAAAAGAAGGTGAAGCACCTGAAAGAGTGATTCAGGAACTTGCACATCGTTTAACACATAAACTACTTCACCCGACCTCTATGTTGTTGCGTGAAGCTGCTCAAACTGAAGATCCTGAATATTTGGAATGGATTCAAGATCATTTACACCGTGTGTTGCAGCATCGTCGAAAACCCAAAAGTTAGTTTTTGTGTTCTACATTGTTAGTATGTAATATTTTAGATTTTGTGACTACAAAGTCATTTGTTTGAAACTCTTCAGATATTAAAAAAATAATGATTATTCTTCAAAAGATTAATGCCTACTTGGTTGTCAAGTCATGTGTTTTTTAAGTGATACCGAGAAATTTTAACGTTGTTCTATTGCTCTTTAGACGCATTATACTGTCTCCGCTGTAAAATCTCCGAAAAGGATATTGGTTGATTTTCACTGCTCGCATTTCATTTTTAGCGGTAGGAGATTGACATGAAATATCGTATGAATTCTGCATCGTCACACATTTGTTTATCACAAGTATGTTTACATCCATGGCAGTTTGGTAAGCGTCAAATCGCACAGTATTGCCCTGATTTAAAAAGTATCTCGATTGGTGTTTTTGATGGTGAATTTGAAAATGCCCAGACACGCCAGCAACAAGTACAGCAGCTTGGCGTGCATAAGTGTTTTCAATCTGCTTATCGGCATTTATTTTTTAATTAATTGTTGTGATGCAAAGCAGGTGAGATAAATTTCATCTGCTATTTTGATTAGTGTAATAATCTTAAACTGATTTTCTTGGTCAGTTCATTGAGCTGCATTCGTAAATTTTGCGATTCCTGTAGTGATGCAGGGCGTTTCATACGCTGTCTAAGCAACTTTTCTTGTAAAGCTAAAGCATTTTCTTTTGCAAAATTAAAAGCCTGTTCTGGCGAATTTAAAATATCTAAAACATTGGTGCGCTGTAATAATTCGGCAATTTCATTTCGATACGCATAGCAAGCACCTAGAACATAATAAATGGCTCGCTCCTGATCTTCAGGCAGTTTATCAAAGACTTGATCGAGAATCGCTAGAATTTCGGCTAACAGATCATCTTGCTGAATATAGGCGCGTAATTGCTCAAAGTGTGTATATAAAAACGGATTACTCATCAGCAAGGCAACTGCAAAGTCTTCATCTCGCGTGCGGATATTGAAAGAGAGTGAGGCGTCATGGCTGATTTTTGGGGTAAAGCGTTTACCTAGCCCCAGTTTTTCCCGAAAAGCCTGATTGAGCAAATAACGATAAGAGCCTTGTGGTGGCAAGAGTTGCGTCATATTTTTCAGTTCGCCCATCACCTGACTTTTCCCTTCGGGTGTACTGACATCATGCTGTTGGGTTAGTAGAGCAAATAAAAAATCAGACAGCAAAGGTGCTTGTTGCCAGAGTTGCTGGAATTTCTCTACACCTTCTTGGCGAATTAAAGAGTCTGGATCGTGGTCATTGGGTAAAATAAAGAATTTCAGTTCGCGACCATCATTGAGAAGGGGGAGGGCAATTTCTAAGGTGCGCTGTGCAGCTTTTTGCCCTGCACTATCGCCGTCAAAAGCGATGGTAATCCGATGATTGCGTTTGAATAAAATGTTGAGATGTTCGGTGTTACTGGCGGTTCCAAGTGTCGCGACGGCACCATGTATGCCTGCCTGATGTAAGGCAATAACATCCATATAGCCTTCGACCAATAGCCAGTCTTGGGCTTTAAATTTGGTACCTTCATACAACCCATATAGCAACTGGTTTTTATGAAAGACTTCAGAATCGGGTGAGTTGATATATTTGGGTTTGATTTCGTCGTTCAGGGTACGACCGCCAAAACCAACCACACGTCCTTTTGGGTCACGAATCGGGAAAATCACCCGATCTCGCAATAAGTCAAAGTCTCGTCCGCTGTCACTGGTACGAATCAAGCCAAGTTGTTTTAAACCATCAATATCTTGAGGGAATGCTTGTTCCAAGTGCTGCCAGTCTTCGGGTGCATAACCCAAACGCCAGTCTTGAATGGTTGTGGGGCTTAAACCACGTTGCTTGAAATAACGCTGAGCAGAAGTGCTTTTGGGGAGTTGCTGCTGATAAAACTGAGCAATATTTTCCAGTAAATCATACAAATTCCCTTCTTGGGTAATCTCGGCAAACTGCTGGTCTGCAAATAAAAACGGATCATCCTGCGGGAATGGGTAGGGTTCAAAGTCCTGAATATGGTCGGGTGTAGGTGTCGGAGCAACAGGTGGAGTACTGATGCTTGGTGCTGGTGTTGGCGTAATTGTTTTTTTATAGGTAAGTTTCTTACTGTCCTGATTGTCTTTGGGAAGTTCGATCCCTGTCTGACTGGCTAAGTCTTTCATGACATCGATAAAGCTGCGGTTGTCGATGTCCATTAAGAATTTAATGGCATTCCCATTGGCTTGGCAACCAAAGCAGTGATAGTACTGTTTGTCCCGATAAACATGAAAAGACGGGCTTTTTTCCTGATGAAACGGGCAACAGCCCGAGTATGTGCGTCCAGTCTTTTTAAGTTTGACACGCTGACTGATCAGATCGACAAGATCTGTACGGTCAAGAATTTGGTCAATGGTCTGTTGTGGAATCGCCATAATCAGGGATGTAACAATACGATGCGGGTTAACCAGTGTAACAAATTTTCAAGGTACACAAAATATAAAAGGCAAGCTCATGAGCTTGCCTTTAGGAACGCTAGACCGAAATTAGTTGCTTTCAGGTTTGTCGAGCATGCCGAAGCTTAAGCGGTTTGTCCAGCTGCGTTTTGGTTTTTCATTTGAATTGTCAACAGGCGCTGCAACAGGTTCAGAAGCGATCACTGGTGAAGGTGTAGCGGTAGTCGGAGTTGTAGCTTCTGTTTCAGGTTTGTCGAGCATGCCAAAGCTTAGACGATTGGTCCAGCTACGTTTTTCTTCCGTAGTATTATCAGAGCTAGCTTTCTGCTCGCGCACGTTGTTTTCTGAGCTACGGCCAAAAATACCTAAAGTCGCCTTGTTCCACCAGCTGCCTTCTTTACGCGCCGCTGCAATGTTCACACTACCATTGGCTTTGACTAAATTTGGATAATTTAGTTTTAGGACATTGGTATATTGCTGAGCGCTTTGCTGATCACCTAGCTGGTTATAGCTATAGGCAATCGTTGCTAATGCTTCTGGAATTTGTGGCGTGTTTGGATAATGTTCAACGACCCACTGGCTACGTTCAATCGCAGCAACCCATGCTTTACGTTCAACGTTGAAGCGAGCAGCGGTCATTTCGTGTTCTGCCAGTTCTTGACCAATATATTTCATACGCTGTGCAGCATCGACAGAATATTGGCTCGATGGGAAACGACGAATCAAATCAACAAAGTTTTGATATGCTAATTTTAAATAGTTGATATCACGATGTGACTGCTTAAGCGAAGTGTAACGCACAAGACCATCATAATTTTGTTCCATGTTGGCAACGCCACGTGCATAGTAAGCATAAGCAACATTTGGATGGTCTGGGTTTAAACGAATAAAGCGATCAGCGGCAGTGACAACCCCAGGATAGTCTTTTTGTTGGAATTTGACATAAATTAAATCCAACTGCGCTTTTTGAGCATGTGTGCCTGTTGGAAAGTAAGTATCAATCGCTTGGAGGTTTTTTGCCGCTTCATTATATTGACCTTTATTGAGCGCTTGTTCAGCCGAATCAAAATAGGCTTGTTCGCTGTTTTGTGGTCCAAGATCGACAACTTCTTTTTTTGATGGATTGCTGCTACAGCCCACAAATGTACCAGCAATGCCTAAACAAAGCACAAGCATAGTAACTTTATAACGTGGTAGCGACATAAAAATTCCTCAGTTAATACGGCCAATGAGCTACAATGGCATTATTAAACCATTATTGTCTTAATGAGCCAAATGACTTCAACACAATCTTCTCATTCTAATTCCACTGAAACAGATTTCAATTTACTTGAAGATGCTGAGGATGCAGATAATCATACTTCGAGCGTAACTGCAACACATTTATCGTTGCAATTTCAGGTGGATGAACAATATCTTGGGCTGCGGATTGATCAGGTTGCAGCAACCGTTTGGGCTGATTTTTCACGAGAAAAACTCAAACAATGGATGAAAGATGGGCATCTGTTGGTTGACGGTAACAAAATTAAACCGAAATATCGCTGTGAAGGGCATGAATTGCTCACGCTTGATGTTGAGCTTGAGGTGCAAACTCACAACCAGCCTGAAAATATCCCTTTAGATATTGTTTATGAAGATGACGATATTCTTGTCATTAATAAACCCGTTGGTATGGTGGTGCATCCTGGTGCGGGCAATGGCTCGGGAACACTGGTCAATGCGTTACTGTATCACTATCCAAAATCGGCAGAGTTGTCGCGTGCCGGACTGGTACATCGGATCGATAAAGACACCAGTGGTTTGCTGGTGGTTGCGAAAAATCTGGAAGCACAGTTTTCATTGACCAAGCAACTCGGTGATAAGTCTGTCTATCGTGTCTATGACCTTGTGGTATATGGCAACATTATTGCAGGCGGCACGATTGATGAACCGATTAAACGTCACCCTGTTGACCGTGTAAAAATGACCGTGCTTCCTGGTGGGCGCGATGCTGTGACGCATTACAATGTCAAAGAACGCTTCCAGAATTTTACCCGTGTACAGGCACAACTTGAAACAGGTCGTACGCATCAGATTCGGGTGCATTTTACCTATATTGGCTATAGCTTGGTGGGCGATACTGTATATATGAGTCGTGTTCGTGTGCCTGCGGGTGCTTCAGAGCGTTTAGCTAGCACTTTGCGTGGCTTCCGCCGTCAAGCCTTGCATGCAGCAAAACTCGGTTTAGTGCATCCACGTACGCAAGAAGAAATGCTTTTTGAAGCACCGTGGCCAGAAGACTTTAAAAATCTGGTACAAGTATTACGCGAAGAAAATGCAGCCTACTAATCAGGTCGTATCTGCTACACCGCAATCGGAGAATTCAGTCATGCAATTTGTTCAAGGTTTACCCCAAGGTGTTTATGTTGGGCAAACCCATGTTCAGCATCCAGAAAGCCTTTCCAGTGAACGTGCTGAACTGTCAGGGTTTAATCTGGCCTTGCATGTGCAGGATAATCCGCAACGTGTACAGCAGCATCGTATGACATTATTGCAAGAGTTTGCTCAGTATGGTGTCAACAAACTGACGTGGATGACGCAAACGCATAGCACGATTTGCCATACGGTCAATCAGCAAGTCTACTTTGAGCCATTGGTGGGTGATGGTTTGGTCACCCAGCAAAAAGGGCATGCGATCTTGATGATGACTGCAGACTGTTTGCCTGTGGTTTTAGGCAATGCAGATGGCTCTGAAGTTGCCAATCTGCATGCAGGCTGGCGTGGTCTGGCAGGCGGAATTATTGAAAATACTATTGCCACGATGCAAACCCGACCCACATGGGCTTGGCTTGGTGCGTGTATTAGTCAGCCGTGCTTTGAGATTGGCGCAGAAGTCAAACAGGCATTTTGTGAAAAATACCCGTTAGAGTTCGCCTTTAAAGCAGGTGAGCAGGCAGGGAAATACTATGCCGACCTGTATGCGATTGCGCGTTATATTTTAGAGCAGCATGGCGTGGCTTTAGTGTCGGGTGGAGATCAGTGTACCTACACCCAGACCGAGGATTATTTCTCTTATCGCCGTAATGCGAAAACAGGTCGCATGGCGACATTCGTGTTTATGCAAGAATAATTCATGCTAAACTGCTCGGGATTTTTTGCTATTGATTCTCAATAATGACGACGTTGCCTAAATCCCTTGCTATTGTTTACCACAGCCCGTATGGGCATACCGCAAAAGTTGCCCAATACATTGCCAAAGGCGCAGCGCAAATTGGCGTGACTGTCCATGTCATGTCGATTGAGCATGTGGATTGGGACAAGCTAGATCAGGCACACGGCATTATTCTAGGCTGCCCAACCTATATGGGTAGCGTTACTGGTCAGTTCAAAATGTTTATGGACTCGACCTCGAAGCGCTGGATCAATCGTTTGTGGCAAGGCAAACTTGCCGCGGGCTTTACCAATTCGGGTGGTTTAAGCGGTGACAAACTTTCTGTGTTGCAGCAAATTAACTTGTTTGCCATGCAGCATGGCATGCTCTGGACAGGTTTGCCTTTGTTGTCGACAGGGCAAAAAGACACCGATTTAAACCGTTTGGCCAGTCACTTGGGACTCATGACCCAATCGAACAATGCGCCTGTTGAAATTACTCCGCCACAAGGTGATTTGGATACAGCTATCTGGTTTGGTGAATATATCGCGCTGATGTTGAATCGCCTGAATCATTCAGCCTAAGTTCACTTTTGCCGCATTTCAAAGCTAAAAATCATCGCAACAGTGACGCTGACCTGAGCATGAACCCAGTCAGCGCCTGTTGAACCTTAAGAATTTGACTGTTCTCGCCATTTCTCCTTTGCTATTTATTTCACAGAGAGAAATAGTGGATATATGGAAGAAGCCGATTCAATCTCCAATCATAATTTACGTTTATCCAGTTGGCGTGCCAGTTGATCGCCAGTGGCTTGAATCAGCATCACCAGAATCACCAACACCACAATCACCGCAAACATAATCTGCAAATCAAAACGCTGATAACCATAACGATAAGCCACATCGCCCAAACCGCCTGCGCCAATCGCTCCTGCAATTGCCGATGAGTTAATCATGGTGACAATGGTCACGGTAAACCCCGCTACAATGCCAGGTAAAGCTTCAGGCAACAGCACATGCCAGATAATCTGCTTGCGGTTACAGCCCATGGCTTGAGCAGCTTCAATCAGACCATGATCGACTTCTCTTAAACTTACTTCGGCAATCCGCGCGAAAAATGGCGTGGCTGCCAGTGATAAAGGTACAATCGCAGCCCAAACGCCGTAGCTCGTCCCGACAACCCAACGGGTAATTGGAATCAGTGCAACCATTAAAATCAGAAAAGGCACAGAACGGGTAATGTTGATGACCCAGCCAATCGGTTGATTGATCTTCGCGGAAGGAAAAATGCCCTGAGCTGAAGTGCTGACCAAGATGACCGCAAGTGGTAAACCGATCAGCAAGGCAATCAGTGCCGATAAGCCGACCATGACCAAAGTATCCAGTGTTCCTGTCAGAAGCAGGTCAAATAACTGATCTTGCATAACCAAGCTCCTTGATTTGTAAATGCTGAATATGTTGCCAATCTTTTAAATCAGGTGTTGGGTGGTCTGAATCAACTGCAATCACCAAACGCGCCACGATATAGTGCTGGATCTGATCAATATGGCTTTGTAGAACCTGCACAGGTGACTGAAACTGTTGCAGCAGTTGGTTAAAGTCAAATGCCTGATCAGCACGGTGCGCATAGTCGATTTGCAGAATTTTTTGTGTATGTTCGGCACTGGCATCAGGGCTAAGCGCAATCGCAAAGTCCTGTTGTTCCAAATTCAGCAGTTCTTGGGTAATCTGCTGTTGAGGGTTGGAAAATACCGACCAGACTGCACCAGACTCGACAATTTCACCATGATCAATCACCACCACTTCATCGCAAATGTCACGGATCACTTGCATTTCATGGGTGATCAGCACAATTGTAATACCCAGTTCCTGATTGATTTTTTTCAGCAAAGCCAAAATGGTGGCAGTGCTTTCTGGATCGAGTGCCGAGGTGGCTTCGTCACAGAGCAAGATTTCAGGTTGATGCACTAAGGCTCGGGCAATCCCGACACGTTGTTTTTGTCCACCTGAAAGCTGGGCAGGGTAATGCTCAGTTTTTTCACTCAGCCCGACCAACTCCAGCACATGATTGACGCGTGAAGATATTTCCGCTTTTGCAACCCCCGAAATTTTCAGGGGCAATGCCACATTTTCCCAGACGGTTTTGGCAGACATTAAATTGAAATGCTGAAAAATCATGCCGATTTTCTGACGCAGTTGAATCAGTTCGGCATGTTTGAGCTGGGTTAAATCCTGTTGATGAATCAGGATTTGACCACTCGATGGCTGTTCCAGACCATTCAGACTGCGTATCAGAGAGGATTTTCCTGCACCGCTTTTGCCGATAATGCCAAAAATATGCCCTTGTGGAATATCCAGTTGAATGTCTTTTAAGGCATGAACCTGTTGGCTTTGCCCTGCATAGTATTTATTCAGGTTACGAATTTTGATATGCGGTGTACTAAATTCGAGCGATGTCCCAAAACTGACCATGTTACTTATCTCCTATTGCCAACCTTTAAACCAGAGACCTTGACCAAAATCTTTATCTAAAATTTGTTGAACTTTTGTGGACTGTTGAAATGTTTTAACAAAGGTGGCAAGTTTTTGATTTTTATCTTGATAATCGCCACGTGTTACAAAAAGAATGGCATATTTTTTATCAATTGCATCTAAGAAAAGAGCATCTTTAGGGTCTGCTGTTTTTGCCATTTTTAAATAATGTGGATAGCCAAAAATTAAATCAGCATCATCAATTGCACGTGCAGTTTGAGGGCCTTCAACTTCAACAAATTGAAATTGTTTAGGGTTGGAAACAATATCTTGTCGGGTAGAAAGCTCATTTTGAGCATCTTTTAACTGAATGAGTTTCGCTTTATCTAATAAAATTAATGCACGAGCCAAATTTACTGGGTCACTTGGAATGACAATTCGTGCATGTTCAGGTAACTCGCTGAGCGAATGGTATTTCTTTGAATAAAGTCCAACATGGCTACCAGTTCCAACAGCGAAAGCATGTAAATTAAAATGAGTTTGGCGGATCGCATTTTTTAGATAAACACGTTGCTGAAAAAAGTTGGCATCAATATCACCATTTTGCACTGCAATATTGGGTACCTGCCAATCAGAAAATTCGACCAGTTTGACATGGATACCTTGTTTTTCAACATCATCTGCAACGCTTTGCAGTAGATCTTTATAGGGTGGACTAATGCCGATGGTGAGCACATAGTCCTGATTTTTTTGTTGAATATAACGATAGCCTGCTAAGCCAAAAATAGCCAAAACAACGACAAAACTTATAATTAAAGGGCGAGATTTTAATATTCCTGACATTGTTACCACCCCGCATACCACAGCCCAGAGCCAATTTCTGCATTGAGAGAGGCTTTGACTTGTGGTGAATGCTGATAAATATCGACAAATTTTTGTAAGCGACCGCCTTCATCTTTATAGTCTTTACGCACTACAAAAAGAATCGCATAGCGTTTATCTTCTTGGTTATTCAGCAGCAAGGCTTTTTTCGGATCGATGGTTTTGGCAAGGTTTAAATAATGCGGATAGCTGAATGCCAAATCGACATCATCGACTGCACGGGCAGTTTGTGGGCCTTCCATTTCAACGAATTGTAAGTCTTTTGGATTCGCCACAATGTCTTTTAAATTCGATAAATAATTCTTCGGATCTTTTAAGGTAATCAGCTTTGCTTGCTGTAATAACAGTAAGGCGCGACCTTCGTTGACTGGGTCATTCGGTACAGCAACGCGGGCTTTATTTGGGAGGGCATCCAGACTGCTGTATTTTTTCGAATACAGCCCAACGCGTGATGCAGCCCCCGCAGCAAAAGGCTGAAGCTCGTATTTACCTTCTTTAATCGCATTATTTAAAAACGGTTGATGCTGGAAAAAGTTGGCATCAATATCGCCATGATTGAGGGTAATGTTCGGCGTGTTCCAGTCAGAAAACTCCACCAGTTTGACATTTAACCCTTGTTTCTTGGCTTCATTGGCTGCGACTTGTAAGGTATTGGCAAAAGCAGGGGTAATCCCGATCACCAGTTCCTTGCTTTGTGCCTGACGGTGCTGATTCCATGCAAATAAACCTGCGATGACGGCAACCACCACCACGCCGATACTGGCGATTTTCTTACCTGATAATGTCTGTGTTTGTCCCATGAAAAATATCTCAAAATTGTGTGTTTAGCCGTCGAGTGCGGCAGCATTTGAAAATGTCTGTGTTTGCGTTTTGCCCTGACGTGCAGGATGCTGAGTAGGCAGTTGATTGCCTTGTGCAAAAATCTTGTGACGGAGCGTGCCATCGGCATAAGCAGTTTTGTAACGTCCGCGCTGCTGCCACTCAGGAATCACATACTGAATAAAATCTTCATGTGATTCAGGGGTGATGGTGCGGGTCAGGTTAAAGCCATCAATGTCGGTTTGATCGAGCAGTTCAATCAGTTGCTCGGCAACTTCGGCGCCACTGCCCACAAATAGCGGATAGCGCCCACCCAAAACATGCTGTTGTTTTAAATCCTGCGGGGTAATGCGTTGTTCTTTAAATTTCTGATTGACCGAAGCAATACTGTTGGTGTCCTGATAGGGAATGGCTTCATCATCGGCAAATTGGGCAAGGTCGATGCCAACCGAACTGGAATAATGCGCCAAACCTGCTTCAGGGCTAGCATAGCGTTGATATTCGATGAATTTTTCCTGAGCTTCGGCTGATGTCTTTGCGGTGACTACGGTAATACCGACAAAGACTTTAATCGAATGTGGATCACGTCCTTGTTCACTTGCCAGTTGGCGCAGACGCTGTACTTGCTGACGGATTTTTTCAGGGCGATCGCCACCAATAAACACACATTCGGCATGGCGCGTGGCAAACTGCATGCCACGTGGTGATGCACCTGCCTGAAACAATACTGGTGTGCGCTGCGGAGATGGGGCAACCTGAAACACGCCTTCACTCTGGAAGAAGCGCCCGTGATGCTGAATCGGGTGAACCTTGCGTGGGTCAGTAAAGATGCGTTGCTGTTTGTCTTTCAGGACAGCATCATCTTCCCAAGAGTCTTGCCAGAACTTGTAAGATAACTCTAAAAATTCTTCGGCTTGTTCGTAACGTAAATCGTGATCTTTCAGCCCTGATTGACCAATCAGGCGTTCGGCACTGTCGAGGTAGCCTGTGACGATATTCCAGCCGATCCGCCCGCGAGTCAGGTGGTCTAAACTGGCAAAACGCCGTGCAAGTTGATAAGGATGCTCATAACTTAAATTCACCGTTAAGCCAAAACCCAAATGCTCTGTGACACTTGCCATCGCAGAAATCAGGGTTGCAGGGTCATTGCTTGGCAGTTGTACTGATTCGCGTAAGGTCACATCGAGGTTGTTTTGATAAACATCGTAAACCCCTGTAATGTCGGCAATAAACACACCATCAAACAGACCTTTTTCAAGGGTTTTGGCTAAATCTGTCCAGTAGTTCAGCTCGTCAAAACGGTAGGATTGATCACGTGGATGTGTCCATAAACCGTGATTGATATGCCCAACACTGTTCATGTCAAAGGCATTCAGTAAAATCTGCTTGGACATTACAGTGTTCCTCGACGCGGTGGCAAGATGTGGTTCAACACATAATTACCAATAAAATAATATTTCCAGCGAGCAGCATCGTGCAGGGTATGTACCCGTGTATTGCGCCAGTACAGGTCAAGACCATCATCACGCTGACTGCCGCGGCTACCTGCCAGTTCAATCAGTTTGGATGAAGCCAGCAGGGCAATGTCTGTGCTATGCGCACGTACCTTGGCCACCTGAATCGAAGCATGGGCAATGTTATCGACTGTCGGTTTCGGTTTGGCTGCATCTACGGCAAAAGCGGCTTGTTTCAGTAACAGTTCACTGGCTTTGACATCGACTGCGACTTGACCCAGTTCATATAAGGTCAGCGGGTCTTGGCTAGCATAGTCGACTCCCGCATCAATCCAAGGACGTGCCTGTTTGACGCGTTGCAGAGTTTCTTCAAAAGCTGCACGGGCAATCCCGACTTCAATAGATGCATGAATCAGTTGGGCAAAAGGCCCGACCAAGGTCGGTTGTGTAAAGGCTTGATCGAAGGGAATCACATCGTCTTCTGCGACAAAAACCTGATTAAATTTGACTGTGCCGCTGCCTGTAGTGCGTTGTCCAAAACCTGACCAGTCATCTAGCAGTTCTAAACCATCACTATGTCGTGGTACAAAGGCCAAAAACTCACGCTCTTGTGCATCTTTTACTAAAGTGGGAATACGATGGGCAAACAAACTGCCTGTGCAGTAAAACTTTTCACCCTGAATCAGATAACCACCTTCAATCGCCTGAATCTGGCTATGTTTCTGTGCGGAATTTCTGGTTTTAAACTCAGCAAGTGCATTGCCAAAACGAGCACCTTGTAATACTTCACGGTAAAGTTGCTGTTTTTGTGGTTCTGTGCCTGTATTGCGTAGCACTTCAAGGGCATAAAAATGGTTTTGTGGAATTTGCCCGATTGAGCCATCTACACCACTAAATAACGCCACAATTTGAGCCACAGTCCAGCTTGAGACTTCTGCACCGCCGTATTGTTTTGGCACCGTGATTGCCCATAACCCAGACTGGCTAAATTTTTGAATTTCTTCAAAAGGCAAGCGGCGCTCTTGATCACGCTCAACGGCCAGTTGCTTGAACTCCTGACTGAGTTGCTGTGCGATCGCCAGTGCTTCGGCATCGGAGCTAATAATGTGGGCGGTGTGGTGTAGTTGAGGCTGCACTGCCCAAAAATCTTGATAGGAAGTCATGGTTTTCTCCTTAAATCCATGCGTGGCGTGCAGGAAAAACGCCGTTTAAGTAATAATTGCCCAAGGCATGATATTTCCAGCGCACAGGGTCATGCAGGGTGTGCACGCGTGCATTGCGCCAGTGCTGGTCGAGGTTGTATTGGCTTAAAGAAGAACGGCTGCCACCGAGTTCAAACAGTTTTTCTGAAATGGTTAGTGCAGCGCGGTGTGCATAAATTTTGGCTTCGGCAACGGCAATTGAGGCTTGAGCAGCTTGTGCATCAGTAATACTGGACAGCTGATCCAGTTCATCGAGGAGTTCAGCAGCATCATTGAGCAGGAGTACGCTGGCATTGAGTAAAATGTCTAGCTTGCCAATTTCCTGTAAGGTAAATAATTCCTGATTGGCACGCTCGACCTGAGCATCGACAATCGGGCGGGCTTTGCGTACAGAACTGAGCGTATCTTGTAAAGCTGCTTCGGCAATTCCGACATCAATCGAGACCTGAAGTAGTTGTGAATACGCCCCGCGATAATTTGCCGTTTCACTAAGCTTACGTTCATCAAAAATCAGTTCGGGGTCAACCTGTACCTGATGCAGTTTAACTGTGCCACTCGATGTGGTGCGTTGTCCAAAACCATTCCAGTCATCAATCACTTCAACGCCGTGTTGTTGTCTTTCAACCAAGACCAGTACCACATGGCCTTCAGGATGCAGTGCTTTCACTGCCAGTAAGTCTGCAAAACTGCTGCCTGTCGAATAAAACTTTTCACCTGTCAGGAAGTATTGACCATTCACCAGATTTAACGTGGTATGCAAAGTCTTGGTGTCTTTGCTATGTCGCTCAGGTCCTGCATTGGCCAAGAAGCGACCTGCTAAGATTTTCTGATAAACCCATTTTTTTTGTTTTTCAGTACCCATAATCTCGATCAGATTGAGCACCCCAAACTGGTTCTGTGGAATTTGACCCACATTGGCATCGGCTTTCGCCAAGATACGAAACACATGACTTAAGGTTTTATTGGAAACAAAAGCACCACCATAGGTTTTGGGAATACGAATGCCAGTCAGCCCTTTTTGAGTGAGTTGCTGAATGACATCGGTAGGTAAAACGCGTTGTTGATCACGTAGATTTCGTTGTTCTAAAGCAAAATCTGCCAATTGATAGGCAGCATTAATTGCTTCTTGATCGTTTTGAATAATATTGGCATTTGGCTGAATAGTAGACATGACAAGCCCCTTGATTGCATCGTCACACCGTAATCAGAAAAAAAGTGGTTGAGAAATAAGGCTTCTTGCAAACCTTATGCAAAAAACTGCATAAAAAGCCAAAAATAAGATAAGAATGGAATTAAAAATTTAAGTTACTGATATTATTTATATTTTTATTTTATTGCTACTGGATTTGAAACTGGAATACAGAAAAACTGCTAAGTAATGCAGAAATCGAGCTAAATATATCCGAATACAGACGGGGACTATGGGCATAAAAAAGCGAAACCAATGGTTTCGCTTTTAAAAAATCAGGTTTAGCGGTGAAAAATACGGGCTTTGTCACGTTGCCAGTCGCGGTCTTTTTCAGTAGCGCGTTTATCATGGAGTTGCTTACCTTTTACCAGCGCAATTTCCAGTTTCGCCAAATGTCCTTTCCAGTAACATGCCAAAGGTACACACGTGTAACCTTTTTGATTGACTGCGCCTGTGAGCTGTTCCAGTTCACGACGTGACAGTAATAGTTTGCGAGTACGAGTGGCTTCGGGGACTACGTGAGTTGAGGCAGACAAGAGCGGCTGAATCTGTGCGCCAAATAAAAACGCTTCATTATTTTTAAAAATAATATAGCTTTCAACTAGACTCATACGCCCAGCACGCAAGGATTTGACTTCCCAACCCTGTAGGGAAAGACCCGCTTCAAATTTTTCTTCGATAAAATAATCATGACGGGCACGCTTATTTTGTGCAATAGTTCCGCCATTATTTTTCTTGACTACAGTTGCTTTCGCCATAATTAAATCATTCCAAAACTGTATCTATTGTGCCGCAAACTTTTCCTAAGGTGAAGCTTTTCTACAGAAAACAAAGCAGTTCCTTCGCTAAAAAATAACTTTTTGCTAGAATAGCTGCACCAAAGCGTAAACTAGAGAAGATTAGGATGTCGAAATCACGCATCATTTACCCGGGGACGTTTGATCCATTTACCAGAGGTCATATTGATTTAGTTGTGCGTGCAGCCAAAATGTTTGATGAAGTTGTGGTTGCGATTGCGGTTGGGCATCATAAAAATCCGATTTTTTCCCTTGAAGAACGCGTGGAACTGGCACAGCAGTCGCTGAGTCATCTCGATAATGTTGAATTTATGGGTTTCGATGGCTTGTTGGTCAATTTTTTTAATGAACAAAAAGCTACTGCGGTGTTGCGTGGTTTACGTGCAGTTTCAGATTTTGAATACGAGTTTCAACTCGCGAATATGAACCGTACCTTAGATGCCAGCTTTGAAACCGTATTTTTAACACCTGCCGAGCAGTATTCTTTTATTTCATCCACCATGGTACGTGAAATTGCACGTCTTAATGGCGATGTATCTAAATTTGTACCGAAACATGTGGTTGAAGCATTTAAACGTAAACATCAGCAAGGTTGGTAGCGTGTCATTATATATTACTGAAGAATGTATTAACTGTGATGTCTGTGAGCCAGTATGCCCCAATGAAGCGATTTTCTTTGGGGAGCTGATTTATGAGATCAATCCTGATTTATGCACCGAATGTGTGGGACATCATGATCAGCCACAGTGCCAGTTATTTTGTCCTGTTGACTGTATTCCTCTCGATCCGAACCATAAAGAAAGCCAAGAGCAGTTATTTGAAAAGTATCAACGACTGACTGCGCAAAAAAACGCAAGCATTTCTGAATAAGATTTGCTACTATACGCGCCGAAGTGAGCTGGACGGTCGCTGCTGTGGAGGTCTTCGTGACTGAAGCAGGGGAGGAAAGTCCGGGCTTCAAAGGGCAGGGTGCCAGGTAACGCCTGGGCGGCGCGAGCCGACGGAAAGTGCAGCAGAGAGTAGACCGCCTCATTCGTGAGGTAAGGGTGAAAGGGTGCGGTAAGAGCGCACCGCGTGTCTGGTAACAGTTCACGGCATGGCAAACCCCACCAGAAGCAAGACCAAATAGGAATCCTGAGGTACGGCCCGTACTGGATTCGGGTAGGTCGCTTGAGCGTATGAGTGATTGTACGCCTAGAGGAATGATCGTCCTCGACAGAACCCGGCTTACAGGCTCACTTCCCTTATTTTTTTGAAAAAATGCTTGACGCTGTAACAAAAAGTAAAGATAATGCGCGCACAGTTTTCGGCTATGTAGCTCAGTTGGTTAGAGCACCGCACTCATAATGCGGGGGTCACAAGTTCAAGTCTCGTCATAGCCACCATTTTATAAACCATGCATCATTGCATGGTTTTTTTTTGAATAATTTTTACATTTAAATCTAAGTTTTGGTTTTTCTTGGTGTTGTGATTATGCTATTACAAGAAATAACTCTATATATTTCACATTTATAACAATAAGGACAAACTATGCCACATATTGATGCCATAGATTCTTTCCATATTTTTCAGCTTGCTCCGATTGCCATGTGGATTGAAGACTGGAGTGGTATTGCAAGACAGTTTGTCCAGTGGCGTGAACAGGGCGTTACCGATTTACGTCATTTTTTACAACAAGATCCCCAGCGTATTCGTCAGTGTGTCGAGCGGATTCAAATTCTAGACGTGAATCAGGCTACTTTAACTCTATTTGAAGCGCGTGATTTTGCGCATTTGTCAGCGCATTTATCTGATATTTTTCGCGATGAAATGTATAACCTGCAAATCGAGGGTTTGGTTGCCGTATGGGATGGTCATTTGCAGTTTGCCAGTGAGCAGGTTAATTATTCAATTTCTGGAAAATGGATTGATATTCAACTGCGAGGGCAAATTTTGCCAGAGGCGGAGCAAGATTTAAGTCGCATTTTGGTCACGACGGAAGATATTACTGCCTATCAAAATGCACGCCGTCAGGAATTTAAAAATCGTACTTTGGCAGAGGCACGGTTTGTATATTCACCTGCGGCATTGTGGGTGGAAGATTTTAGTGTGATCAAGAAAAAGCTTGATCATCTGAAATGTATTGGTATTGAAGATTTACGGACTTTTCTGGATGTACACCCAGAATTTATAAGTGACAGTATCGCGGGGATTCGGGTACTTGATGCCAATCAAAAAGTATTAGATTTATTTTTAGCACCCAATAAACACGTTCTGCTGGAAAATATTGATAAAGTTTTGGGTTGCCCAGAAATGCTCAATTCATTTCGTGAGCAGTTGCTGGAACTTTGGGAAGGTAATCTGTTTCATCAACGTGAAGTAGTCAACCATGCACTGGATGGTTCAGAGCGACATGTACTACTGCAATTTTCCATTTTTCCAAGCTATGAACATGACTGGTCGATGGTGCAACTGGCGATGACGGATATTACTGCACGCAAAAAAGCAGAGTCTTATCTGGAATATCTGGGTAAACATGATGTGTTGACCAAACTGTATAATCGCGCATTTTTCCATGAAGAGTTGAAGCGTTTAACCCGACAAAAGGTTTTTCCCGTGTCGGCAATTTATCTGGATCTCAATGCCCTAAAAACAGTGAATGATGCGTTTGGACATGATGCTGGTGATGATATCTTGCGCCGAACAGGTGAAATTCTGCAACAGGCAATCAGTCCGCCATATTCAGGTTCACGTATCGGTGGTGATGAATTCGTTTTGCTGCTACCACGTGCAGATCAGCAGGCTGCAGCAAAACTGGTCGTGACTTTGCGAGAACTATTTCACTTAGATAACCAGTACCATGCCAGCTTGCCGATGAGTATAGCAATCGGAACAGCAACCAGTGAACCACATGAAACTCTGGAAGATATGCTCAAGCGTGCCGATCATCAGATGTATCTGGATAAAAACCGTTACTATGCTAAAAACTCGGCAGTTTTAAACATTTAAGCCCAAATTATTTGCTGAAAATGTTGCTGGTAACTGGCAAGATCAATCTCTGATTTGGCTTCCTGATTGCTAATCAGCATGGAAATTTCATGGCTTTGTGCATAACGCACACGACTGACCACATCAAGCTTACTCTGATCTGCCAAAATAAAGGTTTGTTTGGCTTGCTTGACCATGGCTTGGGCAATGTTGGCTTCTTCGCTATAGAAACTGCTTGCTCCGTGTACAGGGTCAATCCCGACAGGTGACAATAACGCAATGTCTGCCTGATAACGATAAATCTCCGAAATCACCAAATCGCCTTGCGTTTGTGGGCGTTGCTGTACCCGCCCACCGAGTAAAATAATTTCATGTTGAGGGGTATCATGTTCATAGCCAACAGTTAAGTTAAATACCGCCTGTAAGCTGTTGGTAATAATGGTCAGCCCTGACAGGGTTCTGAGTTCTTCTGCCAAAATTGATATGGTACTGCCTGCATCTAGAAAAATGGTTTGCCCTCCATGCAAATGTTGTAGTGCTGCCCGTGCAATGGCGCGTTTTTCTTTTGCCATTTGAGTGTGGCGAACATTCAGCGGGGCTTCAACCGCGACGCTATCCACCGCAACAATCCCGCCATGTACCCGTTTGGCAACGCCCAATGCTTCAAGTTCAATAATGTCACGCCGTGCAGTTTCCCGAGAAATATTCAGCTCTTGCATCACACGTTCGGTGCTGATGCGTTGTATTTTTTTGAGTAGCGCCTGAATTCGGTGTAAGCGTTCTTGCTGCAACATGCCTGTTCTCAATCATGGTTTTTCTAGTGCTCATCTTACTGAGTATTGAGGAGAAAATCGAGTCGTAAATGTGTATAAAAAAGTATTTGTGTATTTTATTGCATTTTTAAAAAAAGCCGATTATGATCAAAACATGCAGAAAAATTAACCTCGATCAGCATGAGGCTTGTTTTAGGAGAATACCCATGAATACACGCTCAACCATTATGGATACCAATAGCTTCCGTGCTGAGCATGCGGATGCATTGGACACAGAAACTCGTAAACTCACCGATAAACGCAGCAAGATTTTGGGTGATTCATATCGTCTGTTTTACCGTAACCCTGTGCACTTGGTTCGAGGTGAAGGGCAGTATTTGTGGGATGCCGCAGGCAACCAGTATCTGGATGTATATAACAATGTTGCAAGCATCGGGCACTGTCATCCTGCGGTGATTGAAGCGGTCAATGCACAAATGAAAATGCTAAATACCCACACACGTTATTTGCATGAAAATATTCTGGATTACACTGAAGAATTATTGAAAACTGTGCCGAGCGAAGTAGATCGCGCCATGTATATGTGTACAGGTTCAGAAGCCAATGACTTGGCGATTCGGATTGCCCGTGAATATAGCGGCGGTACAGGTATTATTGTGTCGCAAGAAGCCTATCATGGCACCAGTAGTTTAACTTCAGGCTGTTCACCTGCACTCGGTACAGGTCAAGCCTTGGATGCAACTACACGCTTAGTCCCTGCACCCGATCATTATCGCATTCAAACTGAAGATTTGGGTGGCTGGTTTGCAGCCCAAATCCAACAACAAATTGATGACATGAAAGCACATGGCATCAAGTTTGCAGGCTTCCTTGCTGACTCGATTTTCTCCTCTGATGGCGTGATGCCAAACCCAGTCGGTTTTTTGAAAAAAGCGGTTGATGTGGTGCATACCAATGGCGGGATTTTCATTGCCGATGAAGTTCAGCCTGGTTTTGCCCGTACAGGCGATGCGTTCTGGGGCTTTGCTCGTCATGGCATTGTTCCTGATGTGATTACTACAGGTAAACCAATGGGTAACGGGATTCCAGTCTCTGGTTTATTGGCAAAAGGGGATGTTTTAGCTGCATTTAGCGATCAGATACCATATTTCAATACCTTTGGAGGCAATCCTGTTTCTATGGCTGCGGCTCAGGCGGTATTGAAAGTGATTCAGGAAGAAGAATTGCAAGCACATAGCCAAAAAGTCGGTGCGTTGTTACAGTCTGACTTGGCAAAACTGATGGACAAACACGAATGTGTTGGTGATGTGCGTGGTGCAGGTCTGTTTATCGGTTTTGAATTGGTCACAGATCGTGACAGCAAAACCCCTGATAAAGCGTTGGCTTTAAACCTGATTGAAGAATTGCGCAATACCCACCGTGTACTGACGTCAGTAGCGGGGCCTTACGGCAATATATTAAAACTTCGCCCGCCACTGGCTTTCCAAGCACATGATATTGACTGGTTAGTGAATGCGCTGGATCAAGCGATTACCAAACTCAAAGGTTAATCATCTTGCTAATTTAATATAATTTTGCAAAAGCCCTATCTAAAAAGATAGGGCTTTTTTATTCTGTTTCTAATTCTACATTTTTATCAATCATATCTTGATTGCGGTGCATACTGCTGCAAAGTTTGTATGATGACCGATAAATCCACGTCAAGTTGTGCAGACAAGATCTTAAAATATGCAATCCATTGAGAAGATTGAATCTCAATGGATTGAGTCAAAATCTCAAAATGTGTTTTGCGTAAACCTGCTTGCAGTACTTCTGCAAGCTGTTCATCTTAAAAATATTTAAATTGCTTAATGTGCATATGCCATGAAATCTTGCAGTGGGATTCGAAGATCAATGTTGATGGGATGTAAGACAATAGAAAGCTGCATTTTGCTGAGGTGATCTCAGGATACATAAGTTCTAAGCCTAACTTAATTGCGCCACTGTCTTGGATTAATTCCAAACCAGCGTTTAAAGGCACGTGAAAAAGCACTGACTTCGGAGTAACCGAGTAAAAAAGCCATTTCTGAGATCGGGATATTTTTCTGTTTCATATAATGTTCCGCCAGTTCACAGCGAACACCATCGACCAGTGAAGTAAAAGTCATGCCTTCGGACTTAAGGCGGCGGGTGAGTGAGCAGCTCGACATGCCTAAATCATCGGCAATATGCTCCAAGTTGGGTTCACCTTCACTCAGTGCCAGTTGAATCTGTGAGCGAACTTGATCACTTAAACCTTGCGTTGTATTGGACTGGTTGAGCAGCTGCAATGTATCTTGCATCATGGTGAGGAGTAGTGGATCGCTACTAGGCATATCCCGTGCCAGATCTTTTTTTGGGATTACAATCGAGTTAAAGGGTTGATCGAAATACACTGAAGTATTGAAGAGCTTGCTGTGTTCCTGCCAGTATTCGGGGCGGGTATGTTCAAAGTGAATTTCACGTGGTGAGTAGTGCGAACCCAATACCCCGCGAATCACATTCATAAACATGCCAATGGTGAGTTCGGCATCTTGGCGGCGCGTTAAAATTGCACCATGTTGGACTTGATAGTCCAGTCGCCAGCAATCTTGTTGTTCAATCATGCGGGTTAAGGTATCTTTCTGATGTAGGTGAAAATAACTCACCATATTGCGTAAAGCGGTTTCTAGTGTGGCAGAGCACAGGCCAATATAGCCAATTAATCCGAGCTCTTTTGGCTGAAACTGTTGTCCATAATGCAAGCCAAAGTTGTCGCAGCCTGAAATTTGCGCGGCTTGTTCTAAAACTTTACAATAATTAGGAAGTTGCAAGCTCAAGGTGGGGCTTGCGAGTAATTCTGGATTGATTCCACTGATCCCAAAGACACGGTCTACATCGGCACCTTTTTGCACAATAAAGTCGCTCAAACCTGATGCCGCAGCCGACAACACGCCTTGATTACCCATATTAGACTGAAAAAGTTGTGAAGAACTGGCGATGTGACGCATCTGAATCATATGAAATCTCCATATATCACATATTCATTAGATTAAGCAAAATGCATACCAACTGAGGAATCCTAAAAATGGCAGAGGGATGCATTTGCTTAAAAGGGAAATCACCTGTCCATGGTGATCAAGGGATGGCAATTTATTATGAAATGGATAACCATCCCGATATTTAAATCAATATAAAAATACAATAAAACAAGATTTATGCAGCACCAACAGGCAGTTGTTGATGATTCATATATTTTTTGCAAAGACGAACGGTATGATCTGCCCAATTTGTGCCTAAACTGAGCGCCATTTCGGTTTGAGCGTGCGAGCCAACCCACGCCATCATTTGAATACGGCGTTGCATAATGAACGTTGGAATCAGTGCATATTCTTCGTTGCTGATATGTGCTTCACGTTCGTAACCTTCAATCCAGTTGTCTACCCATTCTGGTGCAGCCGCATGATGTTCGTTGAAACTAATTGCCGCAGCCAAGTCATGCATAAACCAGCTCATGCCACAGTCATCAAAATCGATCACGCCGATACGGTCATTTTGCAGGAGTAAATTGGTGAGGCGTAAGTCGGCATGAATCAGACCATAACGATCTGCCGATTGACCAAATGTAGTCAAGTCACTACCAATACGTGTCACCGCTTCTTCAATAATGTTGTGATCCGATTTTTTCAAATACGGTGCATTGCGCCAGTCACCCCAGTGACCCTCTGTACCCAGCATAGTGTCATGGTTCCAGATAATGCGTTGAAAACTGTCTGGCATTTGCCAAGTTTTGCTGTGGCGGTGTAGTTTCGCCGTGATTTGTCCCAATTGCTGAAATGCAGTTGGATCAACTTCAGTGGTTGGCATGTCGCCTTCAACCCAGTTAAACAGGGCTGCATAACGGGTTGTGCCATCACTGAGTTCCAATGTTAGTACACGTTCGCCTTGCTCATTCAAAATGGCTTGGGGTACAGCAATGCCACTTTCAGTCAGGGCAGCAAGCCAGTGCAGTTCACTCTCGATATCTTGTTTGCTGTGATAGTTTGGGCGGTGAATACGTAAAGCATAACGTGCCTTATCGGTACGCACTAAAAAAGTGGCATTTTCAGATTGGCAAAGCAGTTTGACCTGTCCTTGATAGGCTTTTGAATATTGCAAAATTGCTTGTTCAGCAAGCATTAGTAGTGTATTTGCATCTAAATATTCATTTTGTTCTACGTGATTCATACTGTACTGACCTCGTCTGTTCACCGTGTCACATTGAATGGGACATGGGAAGATTTCCATGATTTGTATACAGCGTATGCGAGATTGATTTTTGTCGACTTGACAATAAACCGATAAAACTCGTCATTTAAAGTCAAGTTTTCTGCTTGTTGCCCGACGCATTATCTAAACAAGGACGTGCAACAGGGGTGTTGCATCAAACAATTTCTATTCTTCTGTTGAGAGGAGTGCTGCAATGAGTCATCAGCTAAAACCGACATTAGGAATCTTTCACTTGTGGGGGATTGCCGTTGGACTTGTGATTTCAGGTGAGTATTTCGGCTGGAGTTACGGTTGGGGCGTCGCGGGAACACTGGGCTTTTTAGTCACAACGCTCATCGTTGCGACCATGTATACCTGTTTTATTTTTAGTTTTACTGAGTTAACCACTGCAATTCCACATGCAGGTGGGCCTTTTGCTTATAGTCGTAAAGCCTTTGGTGAAACAGGTGGTTTTATTGCAGGAATTGCTACACTGATTGAATTTGTGTTTGCACCACCCGCAATTGCTATGGCAATCGGGGCATATCTGAATGTGCAATTTCCAGACATCAATCCCAAATTGATTGCACTGGGTGCATATGTTGTCTTTATGGGGTTAAATATTGTTGGCGTGCAGATTGCTGCAACTTTTGAGCTAATCGTCACGATTTTGGCGGTGATTGAGCTACTGGTATTTATCGGTGTGGTACAACCGGGCTTTAGTTTCTCCAATTTCGTGCTCAATGGTTGGGCGGGTTCAAATCATTTTAGCGGTACTGCACTGTCAGGTATTTTTGCTGCGATTCCGTTTGCAATCTGGTTTTTCTTGGCGATTGAAGGGGCAGCCATGGCAGCCGAAGAAGCCAAAGATCCAAAACGTACCATTCCACGTGCCTATATCACAGGGATTTTAACACTGGTCGTTTTGGCATTTTTGGTGATGGTTTTTGCAGGTGGAGTAGGTGATTGGAGTAAACTGTCTAATATTAATGATCCATTACCACAAGCCATGAAAGCGGTTGTGGGCAACAATTCTAGCTGGATGCACATGTTGGTGTGGATTGGTTTATTTGGTTTGGTGGCAAGTTTCCATGGAATTATTTTAGGTTATTCTCGTCAAATTTTTGCCTTGGGTCGTGCAGGCTTTTTGCCAAAAAGCTTGGCAAAACTTTCTCGTTTCAATACTCCGCATCGTGCCATTATTGCAGGTGGTGTCGTCGGAATTGCAGCAATCTTTAGTGATAATATTATTAACATTCAAGGAATGAGCTTAACGGCGGCGATTGTGACCATGGCATGTTTCGGCGCATTACTAATGTATATCATGAGCATGTTGAGCTTGTTTAAACTGCGCCGTTCTGAACCAAACCTAAACCGTTCATTTATGGCACCAGGTTACCCCGTGATTCCTGCGATCGCACTTGTGATTGCTGTGGTGTGTTTTGTCGCGATGTTCTATTACAACGGTACAATTGGCGAGATCTTTATTGGCTTCTTGGTTGTGGGCTATGTTTACTTCTTGGCAACTAAAACACAACGCCAGTTCAGTGAGGAAAATCAGCAACTTCTCAATCAAGCAGACCCTCAACAACTTCCTGAACACTCATAAAGTATGATGGTGTTGAGAGGTGAGTGAGCGCAAAAGCCCGAGTTTTTCGGGCTTTTGATTTTTAAATAGAGCACATTTTTTATTGTGATTTATCTTGGTTTAAGTGATCTATGAAAAAAGAAATAATTCTAATATTCCTGCAAGATCTTGCCACTAATAAAGGCAAAATACTCTCGAAGCCATGCGTTATAACGTGTTTCTAATGGTGTTTGTGCTGCAAACATCATGCTGTGAGTGTAGTGTTGTTTTCGGGCAATTGCTTGTGCACGTATGGTATGAAAGTCACTGGTGATAATCGCAATCGGCATATCTTTTGTTACCTGATGCTGTGCCAATAAAACGGCACTGTTTTTAAAATTGAGTTCAGTACTGGTGCTTTGATCTTCTAGCAACATGTGCTGCCTAGGTAGTCCATATTTTTGCTGTAAATAGTTTGCCATGACCTGTGCTTCCGTCACTGTTTCTGCAAAATCTAATCCACCCGATAGTACAATCCATGCTTGAGGCTGTTGCTTGGCAAGCTCTGCTGCGCGGTCAAGGCGCAGTGCCAATGTTGGGCTAGGCTGTCCCTGAATTACACCACTACCCAGCACAATAATCGCTCGTGCAGGTGATGTAATTTGTGTTTGCGCTTGCATATGGATTTTGAGCTGGTAAATGAAAACTGTAAAAGAAATCAGCCAGATAATAAATAATCCCCAAAGAATAAAGTACGCAGATTGCAGTGCAGGATGCTGTGCCAGATAGCTATGTATGAACTGCCATGCCAAAGCAATAAAGACAAACCCGATTCCCATCAAGAAGGGCAGTACAATGCCAATATGAATTTTGCCTTGTAACAATAAATAGATGCTGTCAGCTAAAAAAACGCTGCCAATAAAAAATAAAATAATTCGAAAACATATTGTTAGAAGAATTGTCATAGATGCTCAGTTGTTTTTTTGCAAAATGCAACGATTAATTATATTGAAACAATACTGCAAAGAAACGATTCAGATTGCATTATTCTTTCGCAGTAGAATGCTGTGGATTTCCTTTTTTGATTGTCATTTCAAAGATGCTGCCTATGAAACACTGGATTGTGACTATGACTTGTTTGGGGGCTTTGGTTGGATGTCAAAGCATTCCTCACCATGAGACTCAAACCGCAACTTTACCTATGGTTGCCACTACGGCTATTGTAGATGAAGAGGCTCAATCACGTCCAAATCTGATTAACTTTGAGCAGATCAAACAACAGCAGCATCGTCCAATTGTTGCATTGGTGCTAGGGAGTGGTGGAGCACGAGGCTATGCGCATATCGGTGCAATACAGGTGCTTGAAGAACATGGGATTCATCCTGATTTTATTGTCGGAACCAGTGCGGGCAGCATAGTGGGCGCACTGTACGCTAGTGGAAAGTCTCCTGAACAAATTAAAGATATTGCCCTAAATATGAAAGTGCAGGATGTTCGTGAAATTACCTTGCGCAAAAACGGTTTTTTAGATGGCAGTAAAGTTGAAGACTTTATCAATGATCAGATTGGTAATCTGCCTCTGGAAAAGATGAGAATTCCTTTGTTTGTTGTTGCAACAGAACTCAAAGAAGGTAAAAAAGTCGTCTTTAATTATGGTAATACAGGGCAAGCCGTACGTGCATCTTCGTCTATTCCAAGCATGTTCATTCCAACTAAAATTCAAAATAAGGAATATGTTGACGGCGGTTTGGTCAGTCCCGTTCCTGTTGATGTTGCTCGTCAGCTTGGTGCGGATATTGTGATTGCCGTGGATATTTTGGCACAACCACAATATACCGAAACAACCAATATGTGGGGGCTATTTAACCAAAATATTAATATTATGCAGCAACAGCTATCCCGTGTTGAACTGAGCCATGCCGATGTGATCATTCAACCTGATCTACGGGAAAAAGCCCATATTTTTGATGTTACCGAACGAGACCGCACCCGTTTAGCTGGAGTTTATGCCACTCAGGCTAAGCTTGAGGACATTCAGCAAGTCATTCATGATAAAGAAGAGCAACTACTTGTGGCTGCTCGGTCTTAACTGATCAAGATTAAGGCATTGATTTTAAAAAATATTAAAAACACAGCGCATCTTGATAAGATACGCTGTATAATCTTGAGCATTTCTATCTGAAATACTGATAAATAATCAGAACAATAATTATGAAAAAATCGGCTATAATTGTTAACTGTCAATTATTCTTTAGTCGAAGAGTGTTTTAATGTCACCTTTAGATCAAGTTCTACAGTCAGCGGATGACCAATCTGAATTAACCATGACGGTTCTTATGACACCTGATATGGCAAATTTCTCAGGGAATGTACATGGTGGAGCCGTCTTAAAATTACTTGACCAAGTGGCGTACGCATGTGCAAGCCGCTATTCAGGTAGTTATGTCGTGACTTTATCTGTCGATAAGGTAACTTTTAAAGAACCGATTTATGTAGGTGAACTGGTAACATTCCTTGCAAGTGTTAACCATGTAGGTCGTACTTCTATGGAAATTGGGATTCGCGTTGAAGCTCAAAATATTCGTAGCCGTAGTATGCGTCATACCAACAGTTGCTTCTTTACCATGGTCGCGGTTGATGAACACGGTCAACCTCAAGCAGTTCCTCCATTAAAATTAGACAACGAGTGGAAGCGTTGCCGTTTTGAAGCTGCTGAACAGCGTAAAAAATTACGTTTACATGAAAATCATCACCCTTCTTGTAGTATTTATAAAGAAAGTGCTAAACAGGGCGAATAATTCTGTTTGGGTAAAAAGACTGCCAGTGTCTACGCGGCGGTCTTTTTTTATTGCAGTTGGAATGAAAATGCGGTGGATCTTATTTTTTTACTAAAAATAAAAAACTAGCCATCGGTTTGTTGTTAAGAAGCCCGTAAAATAAGTTTCTTTTATTCAGAGTCTGAACAGTCATGCAAGAGTTGGAAATTATTGATCTAAAAGTCGGTGAAGGTAAAGAAGCTGTGAAAGGTGCGCTCATTACCACGCATTATACAGGCTGGTTAGAAGATGGAACGAAATTTGATTCCTCAATTGATCGTGGTCAGTATTTTGAATGTGTGATTGGTACGGGTCGAGTAATTAAGGGGTGGGATCAGGGTATTATGGGAATGCGTGTGGGCGGTAAGCGAAAATTGAAAGTGCCTGCACATTTGGCTTATGGTGAACGCAAAATGGGTAAAGTCATTCCTGCCAATTCTAACCTGATTTTTGAAATTGAATTGTTTGATGTTAAAACCCGAGACCAATAAGCGACTTGAGGTGATGGTCATTCAGTTCTTAAGCTAAGCTGAATGATCATTGTCAAAGAATTGACATGTTTGCCTATTACTATTTAGCCTCGAAGATGTACTAAATTGTAAAAATATGCAGTATCATGTAAGTGTAAGACACGGATGTTTATGATTTCTTGTGTTTTAATCTTCAAAAAAAATCACGTAAATTTTCACCAAGTTTTTGATTTTATTTGAATTTAATGTATAATTCTAAGTTATTTTATCGGTTAGCTAAACACAGTTCTTGGGATGGAAATATCTAAATCAGTGACATGGAAAGAATCAGGCTTTTAAGCTAGTTTTCAGTTTACTTTTTGAAAATATATTGTAATTACTAATCTGAATAGTCATGCAATATAAAAGATTGTTTTCACGACTTGAGTGTTTGAAGTGTAATGTCAGATTGGTTACATCACGATTTATAAAACAGGCATATTATGTTTAATCGCTTTTTAAGTTCAGTGCTTGCAACGTGCGTTGGTATGGCAGCCGTGGGTATGACTCAAGCCGTTTCCGCAAAGAAGCCAAAAATTAATCCAACAACGCTTACAGTGATTGGTTACCATGAAGTTACCGACGACAAAGAAGCGTTGATCCCGATGTATTCGGTTAGTACAGCACGCTTTGAAGAACAAGTTCGTTGGCTACAGAAAAGTGGTTTTCACTTTATTAGCGTTGATCAGTTATTAAAAGCCCATCAAGGCAAAACCGTATTACCAGAAAAACCTGTGTTATTAACAGTCGATGATGGATATGAGAATTTTTACACCAATGTTTATCCATTTGTAAAAGCGAACAAAATTCCTATCGTTCTGGCTGTTGTTGGTTCGTGGTTAGAGCCAAAAGCAGATGAAATGGTAAATTTTGGCGATGATAAAATTTCTCGTAGCAAAATTGTGACTTGGCCACAGCTTAAAGAAATGAGCAAAAGTGGTTATGTTGAAATTGCAAGCCACAGTTACGATTTACACCATGGTATCTTAGGTAACCCACAAGGTAACTCTGAACCTGCTGCAACTACACGTTTATATGATCCAGAAACCAAAACTTATGAAGGTGATGGTGCATATGCTAAACGTATTTATGATGATTTAAAGAAAAATAATGATTTGCTCAAGGCGCATGGGATTCCGTCACCGCGTGTGATGGTTTGGCCGTACGGACGCTATAATCTGGAAACAGTTCGTATCGCAAAAGGACTGGGTATGCCGATTACCGTTAGTCTTGACGACGGTCCTGTATATTTGAAAAAGTCATTGGGTGCAATCAATCGTATTTTGGTTGAACATGACATGACCTTAGACGGTTTGTCAAAAGAGATCACTATACGTGATAAAAACTTGGGTGATAATTATCGCCCACAAAAAATCATGCATGTTGACTTGGATTATATCTACGATCCAGATCCTGAGCAGCAAGAACGTAACTTAGGCGATTTGCTCGACCGTATTCAAAAAATGCACATTACAACTGTGTATTTGCAAGCATTTTCTGATCCTGATGCTAATGGTTCAGCCGATATGGTGTATTTCCCGAACCGTTATCTTCCAGTGCGTGCTGACCTGTTTAACCGTGTATCTTGGCAAATCCAAAGCCGTACTCAGGTGACTCGTTTATATGCGTGGATGCCGCTTTTAGCATGGGAATTGCCAAAATCTAACCCTGTATCTCAAGACTTGGTGGTAACACAGCAGCCTAAAAGCAGTGATCACCTGAACATGGGTTATATCCGTTTAAGTCCATTCTCTGCCCCAGCACGTCGTGTGATTGAAGGCTTGTATCAGGATTTGGCGAAGTCTTCAACTTTCAACGGTATCCTGTTCCATGATGATACGACGTTGTCAGATTATGAAGATGCGAGCCCATATGCATTGAAAGCATACGCAAAAGCAGGTCTTCCAACTAATTTGGAAGAAATGCGAAATAATGATGCTGAAATGGAAAAATGGACGAAATTCAAAACCAACTATATTGACAACTTTGCTTTGCAGTTGGCAGGTGAAGTTCGCCAGTATCAGCCATTTTTAGTGACTGCGCGTAATTTATATGCACAAGTGGCATTGAATCCGTATGCTGAAAACTGGTATGCACAATCATTAGAGCAATCTTTAAAGCGCTATGACTTTACTGCCATTATGGCAATGCCATACATGGAACAGGCACCAGATAAAGACAAGTTCTATCAAGATATTGTGGATCGTGTTAAATCCCATCCAAACGGTTTGCACAAAACAGTATTTGAGCTACAGGCAGAAAATTGGCGTACCAATGAACCTGTACCTTCAGAAGAGTTGGGCGATACGATTCAGTCTTTGTATAAACAAGGTGCTTTGCATATTGCGTATTACCCAGATGATCCAGTCAAGCAACATCCTGATGTCGATATTATGCGTAAGGCTTTTGATTCTAAACCAGATCGCATAGTGCCGTAGGAGTTTGAGCATTATGTCTGCGTTACAGCACTTTTGGCGATCTGCCTTAGAGTTCGTGTTTTATTACCCGTTATTTATGTCCTATTTGTGGATGATCGGCGCGATTGTGTTCTATATGAAAGAGCGCAAAGAGCCTGCGTACAATCAGCCAAAGGATTTGCCTTCATATCCAAAGGTAGCAGTTCTTGTTCCTTGTTTTAATGAAGGTGAAAATGCTGAAGAAACTATCAGCCATGCACTAAAACTGGATTATCCAGACTTTGAAGTGATTGCGATTAACGATGGTAGTTCGGACAATACGGGCGAAGTGCTAGATCGACTGGCGGAAAAATTTGATAAATTACGCGTGGTGCATTTGGCGCAAAATCAGGGCAAAGCCATGGGGCTTCAGGCAGGCAGTTTAATGACTGACGCTGAATTCCTGATTGGTATTGATGGCGATGCCTTGCTTGACCCACATGCGGCAAAGTGGATGATTCGCCATTTCCTTGCTGACGAAAAAATTGCAGCCGTAACAGGTAATCCGCGTATCCGTACCCGTTCAACATTGCTTGGACGGATTCAGGTGGGTGAGTTTTCATCCATTGTGGGCATGATCAAACGTGCTCAGCGGGTATTTGGACGCTTATTTACGGTTTCTGGTGTAATTACTGCTTTTCGTAAAAGCGCAGTACATGAAGTTGGCTATTGGTCTCCCAATATGCTCACTGAAGATATTGACATTACTTGGAAATTGCAACGTGCTGGTTGGGATGTAGAGTTTGAACCTAATGCATTGGTTTGGATCTTGATGCCTGAAACCTTAAAAGGTTTGTACAAGCAACGTTTGCGCTGGGCAATGGGTGGTGCACAAGTTCTAATCAAAAATTTTGATGTAATATTTCGACCTAGTTTGAACTTTTTATGGCCACTCATGATAGAATTACTACTAACATTAGTATGGTCATATTTAATGTTATTGGTAGCTTGTATTTGGTTAGTGGATCTCATCGTTCCTAATCATTTCTTACCTGTCATGAGCTCACCATTTCTCCCATACGGTACAGGTATTTTGTTAGGTGCGACCTGCTTGTTCCAATTCATGATTAGTAAATGGATGGATAGCCGTTATGAACCAGGTCTACTGAAAAATTATTACTGGATGATTTGGTATCCATTCGTATTTTGGCTAATCACCGTAACTGCTAGCATTATTGCCTTTCCAAAAGTATTGATAAGAGGGGATGGCAAACGTGCGCGCTGGGTAAGCCCGGATCGCGGTATTCGCTAAAATCGTCGATAACTTAGGTGTATATAGATTCTCATGAGTACAAATTCGTTAATTATTGACTTGCGTGCACAGTTACCTTGGCATAGACGCTATATGTCTACAACCTCAACTGCAGTCCTATGGGGTGCATGGTTCTTGCTTTGGCGTCCAATGCTAGTGTTGTTTACCCTTATGAGTTATAACAAGCCGTATGGATTCCATCGCTTGTTTAATGCTTTCTGGTTTGGTTTGCAAATGGATATGATCACTTTGCTGACCTGCGCTGCAATTTTGTGCTTATGGTGTAAGTTAATCCCTGCACATAGTGTGAAACACGCCAAAGTGAAATCGACCAATGATTATGCACGTCATTTTGATTTGCCTGAGCAAGAAATTGTACAAGGTCGTCAGCAAAAAGTGACCGTGGTACATCATAATGAACAAGGTCAAATTATTCGCGTAGAATAAAATATTTAAATCGCGACATGAAGCCCCTAAATCAGGGGCTTTTTTCGATTTATTCTTGCATGAGCGTGGATTCAGTCCTATGCTTGGCACGTTTAAAAATTTCTTGATTGCTCCCACTATGGCAAAATTAAACGCAGCGGAAAGTATTCGTGGTTTGGCATGTTTGGCTGTGGTGTTTTCACACCTCTCCTTAAGCTTTTATCCATACCTACATCACTTTAGTCCAGATGATCGAGCGCATGGTCAGTGGGACTATTTTATGCACCACTCGCCATTTGCTTTCTGGTATTCGGGTACTGCTGCAGTTTTTGTCTTTTTTGTATTAAGTGGTTTTGTATTAAGTTATGCCATTTTAAGACATGAAGATGTTCCAAGAAAAGTCACTGAAATGGCGATCAAGCGTTATCCACGATTGGCAATTCCAGCATTTTTTTCCTGTATTTTGGCTTGGTTAGCACTCAGTTATACCAGTATAAACAGTAATCTAGTCAATGATTGGTTACAAGCTTATGCAACACAGCAAGTCAGCCTGAAACAAGCAGCTTATGAAGGCAGTATAGGCGCATTTTTGTTTGCTGAAAGTAGTACTAACTGGGTTTTGTGGACCATGCAAATTGAGCTATTTGGTTCAATTCTCTTGTTTGTTTTATTGTTGCTCTATCATTATAAAAAACTGTTGTTTCATATTGGCTCAATACTTTTGCCACTGCTTGGCTTATGGGATGATGAGCGCTTTTTCTTAGGCTTGCTGAGCTTTGTGATTGGCTCTTATATGTACTTGTATGGACGGCAAATTAAACCTGTTTTTGCATGGTCAATGTTTATTGCAGGGCTATACTTTGCAGGTGCACATAATAGCAGTCATGCTTATCACTGGTTATATAAAATCTTGGGTTGGAGAACCTACGACTATAGTAATTTCTTTTCAGGCATTTTAATTGTTTATAGCATTTTACTGTGTACCCAACTGTCCGATATTTTTGATAAAAAGCCATTAGTCTATTTAGGTAAATTATCGTTCTCGATTTACTTATTACACATGATGCTGATTTATTTGGTGTGTATTCCTGCATTTAATTGGTTGATGGGCATGGGATTCAACTATGATCTTTCTGTACTGTTAGCCGTGCTGACTTGCCTGAGCAGCATTTTACTGGCTTCTGCATTTTATAGTGAATACGTCGATAGTTTGGCAGTGAAAATCAGCAATAAGTTGGCGAAATGGGCCATGAAATCTTGAGTTTTGTGTCTGTTTTTTTAGTCCAGACTTTTGTTGGCGAAACTCGGCTGTATAGTGATGTTTGTTTATGTCAAATCTAGAAATTTTTTCGGTCATTATTAGCTTGATTGGCGTTGGATTAACGATTCTTCGCAATATGTGGTGTTGGCCGTTTAATATGCTTGCTTATATTTTATATGGCTATTTGTTCTTTACTTACCAGCTTTATGGGGAAGTCATTCTGCAAATTTTCTTTTCTGTGATGAATTTGTATGGCTTCTATGTCTGGATGAAAGGCAAGCAAGTCGATCATGATATTAAAATTGAGCCATTAGCTTTTTCTAAAATTATTTTACAACTGATTGTCTCTGCAATCGCGGGTCTGGCTTTTGGCCTGATCTTGAAAAATTTTACCAATGCGGCAGTTCCAATGCTGGATGCACAACTTGCAGCGTTTAGTTTACTGGCAACGTACTGGACGAGTCGTAAACATATTGCAACATGGGTACTGTGGGTGGTTGTCGACATTATTTATGTGGGTATGTTTATTTACAAGGACTTGTATCTAACCGCAGGCTTGTATGCCGCGTTTGTCGTCATGGCAGTATATGGCTGGTATCAGTGGTTGCGTGTACAAAGTCAGCAACGTACTGAACTTATGTCGACTGAGAACTAAATCAATTAATTTCAATGGAAAGCCTGCAGATTGCAGGCTTTTAATTTTTTATGGATAAAAATAATAAGATTTTGATTTTGCAAAACTTCACTATAATTCTTGTTGAACATTTTCTACTATAACGGGCTTAAGTTGCAGCATTTCGCCTGATTGGACAATTTTTTATGTTAATACGCCTGAAACAACTAACTTGGTCCTTATGTTTGATTGGGGTAAGCACAGCAACATTTGCTCAGACTGTTTTGGTGAGAAGTCAGCATCAGATTAATGAGTACCAACTAGATAATGGTTTACGGGTGATTCTGGCCCCAAATAATAATGAAAATAAGGTGTTTATGAACACCGTTTATTTGACAGGTTCTTTGAATGATCCACAGGGTAAGGGTGGATTAGCACATTTGTTGGAACATCTAGCATTTAAAGGCACACAAGATGTGCAAGGTGAGGAATTTCAGCGCAGACTTGATCAATACACCTTAGCAACCAATGCTAGTACGGATTACTATTCAACCAAATATACCAATATTATTCGCCCTGACCAAAAAGCGATTGATCAAGTGCTTTATCTTGAAGCACAGCGTATGGATAAACTGGTTTTACAGCAAAAATTTGTACCTTCAGAAATTGAAACTGTACGTCGTGAACGTGAGTTACGTCTCGATCAGCCTTTTGCAGTGTTAATGGATCAGATGTTTAAAGCAGCTTATGGCAATCGTGATTTGGGGCGTTTGCCGATTGGTGACCTGAATGAGCTGAAATCTATTCAGATGAATGAGCTCAATCAATTTTATCGTAAATGGTACGCTCCCAATAATGCGGTGATGGTGGTTACGGGTAAGTTTGATCAGGCACAGGTGTTGCAGCGTATTGAACAAAACTTTGGCAAAATTCAGGCACATGCTGTACCTGCCATGGCTAAAGTACCTTTACTGGATGCCAGTAAAATTCAGCAGCGCCAGTTGAGCGTGCAAAAGGGCAGTGATCTGGCTAAAGTCAATATGTATCTGAATGGTCGCGATTTGAAAATCCAACCTGTGCTTGCTGTTGCACCTTATTTATATACCTTGCAACCGAGCGGGCAGTTGTATAAGGCGATGGTGGAAACAGGTATGACCACCACAGTACAATCGACCACATGGCTTGATCAGGATTTTAATGTGGTATTTATGGGAGCGATGTATGCGCCAACCCAAGATGCTCAACAAATTTCCAAAAAATTGGCACAGAATATTGAAACTCCAGCACATTTTAATGATGCTGATTTGAACCGTGTTAAAAGTGTATTTAAAAATCAGGCTGACAGTATCGCAACCAATGCAGTGGCGCTGGGCAATCGTCTGAGCGACTATGTGGTGTCTTCACATGGACATTGGGAACAATATTTTAATGATGTGCAGGCAGTTCAAAATCTGTCAACACAACAGGTCAACCAGAGCCTGAATACATTTTTTCAACCTCAACATCGTATTTCTGGTGATATTCAGCCAACGCCTGATTCACAAAAAAAAGCGATGCAGCTTCAGCCATCACAACCGAAAAAACCGTTGCAGACCGCTCAAAGTGCTGACCCAGAACCTGTTAAAAATATCCAGCAGTATCAACAAGAAATTCAGGATTATCTGACACGCTCCAAACAGCACTTACAAACCACTGAACAGCAGATTCAGCGTGGCAAGCTTAAAAATGGTTTGCGTTATGCCTTATTTTCAGTGCCTACGCATGACAACAAAGTCTATGCCACTATTAGTCTGAACTTTGGTACTGAAAAATCTTTATGGAACAAAGGGCAAATACTGGATTTAACTGCTTATTTGTTGTTGCGTGGTTCAGATCAGCAAACTTTACAGCAGGTGATGGATCAATCGATTGCTGCTGATGGGCAGGCAACTGCAGTAAGTCAAGACAATGGAATGCTGATTCAGATTCAAGCCAATAAACAGCACTTTGCCGATTATTTTCAATATATTGTTGGCATTATGCAGCACCCGAGTTTTGAGCAAAGTCAGTTTGATCTGATCAAGTCGCAAAGTCTGGCTAGCCTGAACAGACCTTATACTGAACCTGAAACTGTAGCGGCTTTAACTATGTCTCGATTAGTGGAACAGTATTCGGCAGGTGATTTGCGTTACCACTTTGAGCCTGAGCAGGTTAAACAACAACTTCAAGCCGTAACGCAGCCTCAGGTTAAACAACTGTATCGGCAGTTTATGGGGTTTAACCATGCTGAATTGGCAATGACAGGAGAATTCAATACTCAGAAAATGCATGACTTGATCACCCGCCAGTTTGCGACATGGTCATCGAAACAAAGTTATCAGCGTCTATCATCTAAATACAAAAGTTATCCCGCAACCCAAGTCCATGCGTTAGCAGAGCAGCGTGAATTTGGCAATTATCAGGGGTTACTGGTATTGCCTGTGGGAATAGACGATGCTGATGCGCCTGCTTTGCAAGTCTTGAGTTATATTTTAGGCGACTCGCAGCTTTCATCGCGTTTAGGGCAAGCACTGCGCGAAAAAAATCATTTAGTGTATGGTTTTTCGAGTGATTTAAATCTGGATTTACATGATTCGGTAGGTGTTTTGACCATTCAAGCAAATTACACTGCAAATAAAGCGGCACAAACTTCGCAAGCTGTACATCACGTATTGCAGGACTTGATTCAAAATGGCATTACTCCACAGGAGCTTGCTACGGCAAAAGCCAATATTTTAAAACAGCGTGTTACTAGCCTTGAGGATAGTCGTATTATTCATCAAATGCTCAACAGTCAGCTTGAACGTGGTAAAACCATGCTGAGTCGTGAACAGCGTGATCAGGCGATTGCACAGCTCAGAAAAGCTTATGTTGATAGCGTGATTAAAAAATATATCCAGCTTGATCATTATGTTGAAGTCATGGCAGATCAATATGGTCAGCAACAAACTGACTTAAAAGTAGCGGCATTGGGCAAATAAAAAAGCGGTATATTTCGAAAAAAAAGAGCTTGAATTCAAGCTCTTTTTTTTTCGTTTCAAACAGGGTTAATTAGTGATCGTGTTCATGATCGTGTTTATGTGCATGGAAATCTTCATTTTTACGAAAACGTAGATAATTCTCAAACTGCTCACAATACTCATCGTAATTGTCATCGAGCATCATTTGAAACTGCTGCATCAAGTAAGACATAACTTGATCTTTGGCATCACGCATTTCATTGCCATCTTTAAAATTGTTAGCAGCAACCCATGTATTAAAGCGAGCAGTTGCAAAAAGCATCGCTGCGCTTACTTGTCCGCGTAACTCGGCAGGTTTAGGTTTTTGACCTTTTTCAGGGCGACAAAAATCGTTTGCCAGTTTGATAAATTCATCGGTACGCTCGAAAAAGACTGCATTCTGTGCTTCTTCTTCAGTAATATCCGTCGCTTGAATTTTTTGGGTCATAGGGAAGTTCCAACACAAAAATGACAGCCCCTATTATAGGCAAAGCCTTGCAGAAACTAAACAGTTGGCTTAATCTTTAAATAGCCTAAGCATGATGAGCCGAATGTATGCAAGATTCAATTGCGATACAAAATCTAAAACAAGATATTCAACTTCTGCGTCAGCAAATCTGGCCGCCTGAACAGCTGGAGCATGTTGAAGGTTTACCGATTTATTATGCATCGCAAGCCGAGGCAGAGCATTATTTTAGCCAGTGGCGTGAGTTAACTGAACGGGCACAGCAGTTGTGCCAGCCGTTTTTACAAGATGAAGTGATTGATGCGATTCATTTGCCAAGCCATCTAAATTTACCGTTATTTTTCTTTCATGTAGACCGAATTCGAATTAATAAAACCCGCGCTAAAGAGTCCAAAACTTTTCGGGGCATACTTAGTCTGGTAGAAAAATGTGGGCAGTTTGACCCTGAACAGATGCTGGCAATGAAAACATGGCTGGAAACTGATGACACCGCAGCTTTGGTTGCACACCGCGAATTTATTGATTTGAGAACTTACGTATTTCAGCATGGGCAAAGTGAATATACTCGCACGCGTTTTTACAACAATGGGATTGTTCTAGGCGGGGAAAAACATTTTAAAGTGCTTGATGCGCGGGAAAAACCACGTAAACAGCGCAGTGATAGTTATAGCAACCCGCTTGCCGATAATGGTGTCTGGAAAGTATTTGGAAAGTATCGTTAAACAAAAAAAACTATGCTGTTCAAATTTAAACAGCATAGCCTGTTACCCAAATATTTGGTTTTAAACGTCTAATTTTTTTAACAGTTTTTTGATGGTTATTTCTAAATGCGCCTGTTGTGAGGGAATTTGATTGGCGAGCCAACCTAACACAAAGTATTGCTGCTCTGCTGAAACCAGATATTTATAAGCATGTTGCTGAGCAACCCAGATATCTAGACTTTCATTGAGTTCAGGCTGTAGTTCTACATAAAGTGCCAAGTGTTTTTTGATGGTAAATGGTGTGCAGAGCGCCAGAGCATCACCCCAACACTGGATATGGCTCAAGACTTGACATTTTTCAGCGACATCGAGTTGTGCAAAGTTTGCAAAATCCGCAGTAAATTCTTCAATCTGCTGTTTAAATTGCTTTTTAATGCTGCTTTTGATTTTGCGAGGTGCCTCAGCATCAGCATCGTTTAAGCTGAATGCCAGTAGTTCCAAGATCAATAATGTACAACCCGTTTGCGTAAATACATGATTGGCATGATGTAATTCTAAATCGGCAGTCTCGGCATGTTCAGCATGTAACAATATTGCAGGGTAAAGTGTTGTTGCCAAATATGCTTGATGAGTGGTCTTTAATAAGTGCTGTAACTGTGTAACATGCTGAATCAGCGCGGCTGGAGCAAAATCCTGAAATAATTGCAAGCTGCTGGCGAGTTGGCGCAGTGCCAAATAAGCCTGATAATAATGAGCCGGTTCAGCAATCTGATCTGCAATTGCAGCAAAGTTAGGTAAAGCATGACGTAGTGCAGCCGCAATCAGCTGTTTTAAAATAAAATCTGGCTGAGCTTTCTTGTCATATTTTGCAGGTGAAGCAACCGTTGCTGGACTGACTTGTAGTTTTTGAGCCAATAAATTGCCACGTTCAGCTTTACTGCGAACATCAAGCCAAATGTGATACTTTTTAACCCATTGTTGTGTCAGCTGAATTAGGTCGGAAATTTGTCCTTGCTTGAGTTCAAACTCAACTTCATAAATTTCACGTTGTTCGTCAACATTTTGTACAACACCTCGGTCAAGGCAAATTTCAATCTTGGAATTGTTAAATTGCACAACACGATAAGCACGTTGCACAATCGTTTCAAACTTTAAAATTAATCCATTAAAATCATCACCCAAGGCATTTTTGAGTAATTTCAATGCCTGTGATTCTTCTTTATAAATACTGAGATCAAGCTCTGGAGCTAGAGCTGATTCTCCTAAGTTCACTTCATGTTCGTAACGCTTTAAAGGATTTTCACCTGCACCTTTGAGGGTCTGAACCCAAAAATTTCCTTCTTTACGAATTCGGATTGCAATCTGCTTTGCTGCTAGTTTTGAGTCGGCAGTGTCAAAATAACGCGCATGTAACTCAATATGCTGAGTGGTTTTTGTGTCAAAAGCCTTAACGATTGCAGCACGTTTCTGCTCAGGAATTTGTAGTTTTAATTCAATTTCATGCATGAGCTAAGCCCTATGAGTTCTTTTGAAGATAATGTCACTATAGACTGAGATGCTTCAGTTGAACATTTAAAAAATCAGATTTGCGCTAATTTTTTTATACTTCTTTCAACTCGTTTGTAATGAGCTTATGCTCAAATCATAAGACTAATTTTAATTTTGTATATTTTTTAACTATTTACATGGTTTTTTAAGGGTTTAAAAGATAAACATTTAAAAGAATCGCGACTGATGAGTATTGTTTTGTAAGCAATTGATAGTAAAAGTATTTTTTTAATAAAAATTGCTTTTAGATTCATTGGTAAATAAATATTGACTTTATCGTATTGCTATTTAAAGTAATTATTCTAATATTGAAAACAAATGATGAAGGCTTGGAAGCCTCGTAATCGCTGTTTAACCATGATGATGGAATTTTAATTTATGAAAAAATTGACTAAAGCACTCATTCCAGCTGCTTTATTTGCAGCCAGCTTTGCAACACACGCTGAGACTTCAGAGGGCAAGGTTTTGGCTGTTTCCACAGGCTGGGCACATATTATGCCACAAGGGACTAAACAAGGTGTGTCTACTCAATTGGGGAGCACAGGCCCATATTTACCATTTACATCCTCTGCTGGTTTTGAATTGAAAGATTCTGATACTGCCGAGTTTAAATTTGATTATTTAGTAGATGACAATGTTAGTGTGGGGCTAATTGTAGGCGTGCCACCAACCTTTGATATTAAAGGTAAAGGACAATTATTAGGTGGGGCGTTAAATCTAGATAAATTTAGTAAAGTGGGTGACGTTAAAGTTTATAGCCCAGTTGTAACAGGTAAATATACTTTTGGTGCTGTAAACAATAAATTGCGCCCATATGTTGGTGCCGGTCTTATGTATGCGCACTTTAGTAACTTTAAATTAGACTCTGCAGTGGTTTCGGATACTGCGTCAAAAGGTATAAGTATCCGTAACGTAAAAATTGATGACGCTGTCGCTCCTGTAGCTTTTATCGGTGCAGACTACAATATTACGAAAAACTGGTTTGCAACAGCTTCTGTGAGCTATGTTCATCTAAGTACTAATGCCAAACTTGATGTCGCTAATAATGTAACAGGGGCTACATTGGTTACAGGTCGCAGTAAAATCGAAATCAATCCAATCGTGACTTACCTTGGTGTTGGTTACCGCTTCTAATATCTATTATGATTTAGACAATAAACCGAGAAGTGAACTTCTCGGTTTTTTTATTGGAAGTTTGAGCTTAAGAGAGGTGAGCGTTACACTAAACTCAAATTCGCTTGATATTTAGAGTTTATATGCGTGGTTTATATCTCATTACCAATGATGATCCTTTAGAAATATTACTTGAAAAACTAGACGCTGCGCTGGCGACAGGACAGGTGGCAATTTTGCAATATCGCCGTAAAAAAGTCGCTAGAAGCGATCAGCCTGTTGAGGTTGTGCAGATCAAGCAGCTTTGTGAAAAATACCAAACGCCTTTTGTGATCAATGATGATTTAAGTCTTGCTGCACAATTTGGCTTGGGTGTGCATCTGGGGCAAACAGACGGTGAAATTACCGATGCCAAAGCTCAACTCGCTGAAGGTGCAATTATTGGTCGGACTTGTGCCAATTCACTGGAACTGGCTGAACTCGCTATTGCCCAAGGCGCAACTTACGTGGCATTTGGTGCGATTTATGCCACATCGACCAAACCTGAAGCGGGCAATATCGGTCTGGAGACTTTAAACCAAGCATCCTTGCAGTTTAAAAATGTGCCGATCTGCGCGATTGGTGGTTTAAGCGTTGAAAATTCTCAGGTCGTGGTCGATTCTGGTGCAGACCTATGCGCGGTGATTAGTGATATATTAGCGCGACCAGTCGCTGAAATTCCTGCACGTGTGAATGCATGGGCGAATTTATTTTAATCATTCCTAAATCATTCAGTCTATTTGAGTAATGCTATGAGCCTTTCTGCAAAACAACAGCAACTTTTTAAGCAAGCCAGCAAACATATTCCAGGTGGTGTCAATTCACCAGTGCGTGCATTTAATGGTGTTGGTGGAACGCCTGTTTTTATTGAAAAAGCGCAAGGCGCATATTTATGGGATGTTGATGGTAAACGCTATGTCGACTACATTGGTTCATGGGGGCCGATGATTTTAGGGCATTCACATCCAAGTATTGTGAAGGCAGTTCAAGACGCAGCACAAGACGGTTTAAGCTTTGGTGCACCAACTGTACATGAAACTACGCTGGCAGATGTGATCTGCGAAATCATGCCGTCGATTGAAATGGTGCGTATGACCAACTCGGGTACAGAAGCGACCATGTCAGCGATCCGTTTGGCACGTGGCTATACGGGGCGTGACAAAATCGTGAAATTTGAAGGTTGCTATCATGGGCACTCAGATTCACTGTTGGTAAAAGCAGGTTCAGGCATGCTGACTTTGGGTGAGCCAACCTCTAAAGGCGTACCTGCTGATTTTGCTAAACATACGATTACTTTGCCATACAATGACATTGAAGCAGTGAAAGCCTGTTTTGCGAAATTTGGCGGTGAAATTGCAGGGGTGATTGTAGAACCAGTTGCCGGTAACATGAATTTGGTGAAACCAGTTGCAGGATTTTTGGAAACCATTCGCGAAATGTGTGATGAACACAAATCTGTCTTTATCATTGATGAAGTGATGACAGGTTTCCGTGTTGCTTTAGGTGGTGCACAATCGGTTTATAACGTTAAGCCTGATTTGACTACTTTAGGTAAGATTATTGGTGCAGGTTTGCCTGTGGGTGCATTTGGCGGTAAGCGCAAAATTATGGAATGCATCGCACCGCTTGGTGGCGTGTATCAGGCAGGCACATTGTCAGGTAATCCGCTAGCGATGCGTGCGGGTATCGAAATGTTCAAACATTTGCGCCAAGCAAATTTCTACACTGATTTATCTGCAAAACTGGCGAAGTTATTGGCTGGTTTTCAGCAAGTGGCTGAAGAAACGGGTATTGCACTTAAAACTGAACAAATTGGCGGCATGTTCGGTTTGTACTTTACCGATCAAGCTGAAATCACCAGCTTCGATGATATCTTGAAGTGCGATGTAAATGCCTTTAAACAGTTCTTCCACGGTATGCTGGATCGCGGGATTCATTTTGCGCCGTCTGCATTTGAAGCTGGTTTTATCTCATCTGCACATAGTGATGAAGATATTGCTTATACCATCGCGGCAGCAAAAGAAGTGTTTGCTGAGATGAAACAGGCATAAATGATTGCTCAGAAAACGGAATCACGAGATTCCGTTTTTTATTTGGTGATGCTTTCGGATGAAATAATAGGAATTTATGCTTTTGTTGCAGATTGTCTATTGTATTTCAGCCGTAAGCTTTTTATTATTGCCCGCTTGTTTTCGTGGTCAGCTTGGGATTAAATTTTGAGTAATTTTTTAACCGATCATCTGATTCATCGAGATGAAGATTTTATGGTCATCCATAAACCCGCAGGTTTACTCAGTGTTCCAGGTAAAGGCGAAGCCTTACAAGATAGCGTGCTGACACGTTTACTTGCGATAGAACCGAAAACTTTACTGATTCATCGTCTTGATCGTGACACCTCTGGCATTTTGGTCTTTGGTTTATCCCGCTTGGGGCAAAACCGAATTTCACGCCAGTTTCAGGAGCGCCATACCACCAAAACCTATCAGGCTTTGGTCGCAGGTTCGCTTTCAGGTGAAGGTACTATTGATATTCCTGTAGTGTATGATCCAGATCGACCACCACTTCATATTGTTGATCCACAACATTCCAAGCCAGCACTGACGCATTGGCAGGCGTTAGAGCAGTTTGAACTGGCAGGTCAAGTGGTGACACGTGTCAAATTAACCCCAATTACTGGGCGTTCACATCAACTTCGGGTACATATGCAATACTTGGGACATCCGATAGTCGGAGATACCCTGTATGCAACAGAGCAACAACAGCAATTGACTGATCGCTTGTGTCTACACGCACAGCAGCTCAGTTTTCATCATCCCAAAACAGATGAATTGTTGAACTTTGAATGTGCCGTACCATTTTAAAAAATCATCAGCATAACCTGACGTTTTGTTATGCTTTGTGCGAAAATATTTAGATTGAAGCTAAAAGCCAGAGTGTGCTTTTAGTGCAAACTTGAAATAAAGGTGAAAAAATTGCAACAGTTTGCTATTGGTCAACGTTGGTTATCTGATACTGAAACGGAACTTGGTTTGGGCGTTGTCATAGATGTAGATGAGCGTTCCCTCAGCATTTTATTTCCCAAAAGTGACGAAACACGAGTATATGCACGTAGCAATGCACCTTTATCTCGAATTATTTTTAATATTAATGATGAGATCTACGATCAGGAAGGTAACCTGTGGTTGGTTGAATCATTTGAAGAACGCTTTGGCGTGATTCGCTATAACGCTATACGTACTTTAGACAATGGCGAACAAGAACGTAAAACCTTAAATGAAACGCGTATTGGCGCGCAGATTCAGTTGTCTAAGCCACTTGATCGCTTACTTGCCAGTCAAGTCGATATCAAGGCGTGGTATGACTTGCGTATTGAAGCCTTACAGTTACAAGCCAGTATGCAAACCAGCCGTTTACGCGGTTTACTCGGTGCGCGTGTAGGGTTGATTCCGCATCAGCTTTATATTGCGCATGAAGTCGGGAAACGTTTTGCGCCGCGTGTTTTACTGGCCGATGAAGTTGGTCTAGGTAAAACCATCGAAGCGGGTTTAATCATTCATCAGCAGCTCAAAACAGGGCGTGCTGAACGTATTTTGATTTTAGTGCCTGATTCATTGCAGTATCAGTGGATGATTGAAATGCGTCGCCGTTTCAATCTGAATTTCTCATTGTTTGATTTGACCCGTACAGCGTCGATTAAAGAGCATGACCCCGAACTCAATCCATTCCTAACTGAGCAATGCATCATTGCCAGTGTCGATCTGATGATTGACCATGAGGATCTACGTGAACAGGCAGTTGAAGCTGGCTTTGACTTGCTTGTGGTCGATGAAGCACACCACTTGATGTGGAGTGAAGAAGAAGGCGGCAATGACCGTTATGATCTGGTTGAAGAGCTTGCAGAGAACACCGCAGGTGTATTATTACTCACTGCAACCCCTGAACAGTTGGGTGTCGAAAGCCACTTTGCCCGTCTGCGTTTACTTGATCCACAGCGTTTTAGTAGTCTAGATCGTTTCCTGGATGAAGAAGAGCAATATCAGCATACCGCCAAAATTGCGGAAGTGTTGATGTCGGATGAAGCCTTGACTGAGCAGCATTTAACTGCGCTTGAAGGTCTGCTTGGACATCGAATTGAGGATCAACCTGAGCAACGCTATCAAGCCATTCATGAACTGCTGGATCGTCACGGTACAGGACGTGTTTTGTTCCGTAATACTCGTGAAGCGATTCAAGGCTTCCCAGGACGTGACTGTCAGCCTGCGCCATTAGTTGCACCTGCTGACTGGTCTGTCGATGGCAAACTGCGTGAACAGATGTGGCCAGAAGAGAATCAGCTCGATGGTTCTTGGATGGAAACTGATCCGCGTGTGGCTTGGCTCATGGAAATCTTGCGTAAAGATTTGAAACACAAGAAAGTCTTGCTGATTGCACGTAGCGGCCCAGTGGTTGAAGCATTAGAAAGTGCTTTACGTTTGCACGCAGGTGTACGTACAGCTATGTTCCATGAAGGCATGAGCCTGCTGGAACGTGACCAAGCTGCGGCTTATTTTGCTGAAGAAAGTTATGGCGCACAGATTCTACTGTGTTCTGAAATTGGTTCCGAAGGACGTAATTTCCAGTTTGCCAGTGACCTGATTTTATTTGACTTGCCTGCAAACCCAGATGTACTGGAGCAGCGTATTGGTCGTCTAGACCGTATTGGTCAACAGAACCGCATTCAGATTCATGTGCCGTATTTGCAAGGGACAGCGCAGGAGCGTATGTTCCGCTGGTATAACGAAGCACTAAATATCTTTAGCAACATTTCACCGACAGCACAGACCTTACAAGAAAACTTCATTGTCGACTTAAAAGAATGTCTGCTGGCTGATCTTGGGCAACGATTTGAAGATCTGCTTGAAGAAGTTAATGTGCAACGTGAAGCGCTCGAAGCTGAACTACAAGCAGGTCGTGACCGTTTGCTTGAGTACAACTCTTGTCGTCCAGTCATTGCACAGGAAATTGTGCAGGCTCTCGAAGATTACGATGACAACACGACTTTGCCAATGTTTGTGAAGCGTTTCATGTCATCGACCAATATTGATTTTGATGAACAAAGTAATGGCACAGTCATCATTAAGCCGACGGATCAAATGCAAGTTCAGGGTTTAACGCTCGATGAAGAAGGCATGACTGCGACATTCTACCGTGATCAGGCACAAATTCGTGAAGATGCACAGTATTTGACCCTTGAGCATCCATTTATTGAAAGTATGATGGAGATGATCAATACGCAATCGTTTGGTAGTACCAATGTTGCGTTGTTGAAGTCAAATGCCTTGAAACAAGGTTCTGTCTTGCTTGAAGTCTGGTTTAAAGTCGATGTAATTGCGCCGAAGGCACTAAACTTGCCTGCAAGTTTGCCACAGCAGCTCGTCCGCGTATTGCTCAGTGAAACTGGTCAGGATTTATCGGCTAAAATTGACCCGATGATCCTGAAACCATATTTGCATCATCTCGATGGCAATAGTTGTCGCCAAGTGGTGAAAGCACGCCGTGACGTGATTGAAACGCGTTATCGTCAAGCACTTGATATTGCCAAAACTGTATTACCTGAGTTGCAGCAACAGGCGAAAAGTAACTACGGTCAGCAATGGCAGTACGAAATTGAGCGTTTAAGCTATTTGAAACAGTTCAATCCAAGTATTCGTCAAGATGAAATCGAACGTTTGCAAAAACTGCAACAGGAAGGTTTAAGTTTGCTCGATAGCTTGTCGATTAGCCCAGAAGCCATTCAGGTTCTAGTGGTTGTAAAACCATAAAATGAATGCTGTAAATAAAAAGCCCTTTATTCGAGATTGCTCTTCAAAAATTGCATAGTCGGATAAAGTGTTTTTTCTTTAAAAGAAAAAGCTGAGTTCTGTATTTTACAAAACTCAGCTTTTTTATTGCTATACAGGGGGTAAACCCACCAAAGCTTAGGCTTCGATGGTTTGTACTGTAATTTTTTTCGCAGGGTCAACTTTACGACGTACTTCTGGAACAGGTTCGCCGTGGTATTGGCGATCAGCAAAGTAGCTTGAACGTACCATCGGCGCAGACCAGATATTTCTAAAGCCAAGCTTACGGCCATGTTCTGCATAACGCTCAAACTCTTCTGGCGTTACAAAACGGTCAATTGGTGCATGTTCTTTAGAAGGCTGTAAATACTGACCGATGGTGACATAGTCAACATCATGCGCGCGTAGATCATCAAGTAGTGAAATGACTTCTTCTTCAGTTTCACCAATACCAACCATCAAACCACATTTGGTTGGTACATCTGGGCAGTATTCTTTAAACATTTTCAGTAAGTTTAAAGAGTGTTGATAATCTGAACCTGGGCGCATGGCTTTGTAGAGGCGAGGCACAGTTTCAATATTATGGTTAAACACGTCTGGTGGACATTCAGTCATAATGCGTAAAGCAATATCCATACGACCACGGAAGTCAGGCACCAAAATCTCTAATAAAGTTTTTGGGCTCAGCTCACGAGCTTCTTTAATACAGTCAACAAAATGCTGAGCGCCGCCATCTAATAGATCATCACGGTCAACAGAGGTAATCACCGCGTACTTTAAACCTAAGTTAGCGATGGTTTCTGCCATATGGCGTGGTTCATCAGGGTCAAGTGCATTCGGACGACCATGAGCAACGTCACAGAACGGACAACGACGGGTACAAATATCACCCATAATCATAAAGGTTGCTGTACCACCACCAAAGCATTCAGGCAGGTTCGGGCAGGCTGCCTCTTCACATACGGTATGTAGTTTTTGTGCGCGTAATGTGGTTTTAATCCGTTGAACTTCATCTGGTGCTGTCATCTTGACACGAATCCAATCTGGTTTTCGTGGCACATCAACCGTAGGAATCACTTTTACAGGAATTCTAGCGACTTTCTCTGCGCCACGAAGTTTGACACCCTGTTCAGGTTTACGGCTACTGGTCATATTCAACTTTTCCACTGTTTGACGATGAACTTTTTACTGCTTAAGCTCGCAATTATAGCGGAAAGCAAAACTTTTAGGGTGAAAAAGATATTCATAAAATAAATGTTGACATTAAATATATATGTGGTCGAAATAAACTAAATCTTTAGGAATTCAGCTAAACTATGGTCTAAACATGAAAGTAAAGGAGCATTGAATGTCACGTAAAAAAGAGGTCATGAGAGGGAGTTTTATCAAATACGATGCCGTCGTGCTTGGCTCAGGCCCTGCGGGTGAAGGCTCTGCAATGAAACTTGCCAAATCTGGCAAGCGCGTTGCGATTGTTGAAATGCGTGATCAGCTAGGTGGTAACTGTGCCCATGTTGGAACAATTCCAAGTAAAGCATTACGTCAGACAGTATCGAGCATTATCCGTTATCAACGTGATCCGATGTTTCAAAAAGTAGGTGAATGGAAAAAATTTACCATGAAACAGGTGCTCAGTCATGCGCACCGCGTGATTCAGCAGCAGGTTGCAACCCACTCTCGTTTTTATGACCGTAATAACATCGACGTTTTTCATGGTCGCGCTTATGTTCAGGATAGAAACACCCTCTTGGTTTTTACTCCAGAAGGGATTAAAGAAACCATTGTTTTTAACGAATTGGTCATTGCAACAGGTAGCCGTCCATACCAGCCACAAGGTCTAGATTTTAACCATCCTCGCGTTTTCGATTCGGACAAAATTCTTGATCTGGATTACACCATTAATAAAATCATTATTTATGGTGCAGGGGTGATTGGTTGTGAATATGCTTCTATTTTCATTGGTTTGAATCATAAAGTTGATCTGATCAATACCCAACCCAAATTACTCAGCTACTTAGATGCCGAAATTTCCGACGCCTTGTCTTATCACTTGCGTGAACAAGGGGTTTTGATTCGCCATAACGAACAAATGGATCATTTGGAAACATTTGATGATCACATTGTATTGCATCTGAAAAGTGGTAAAAAAATCAAAGCTGATGCAATTTTGTGGTGTAACGGACGCTCAGGCAATACCGATGGCTTAGGTTTGGAAAATGTAGGCTTGACCCCAAATAGCCGTGGTCAGTTGACTGTCAACGAAAAATATCAGACTGAAGTTGAAAACATTTTTGCAGCAGGTGACGTGGTCGGTTGGCCATCGCTTGCTTCGGCAGCTTATGACCAAGGGCGCTGTGCTGGCGCGAACATGAGCGGCGAAGAAAATGTAAAACCTGTAACGGATATTCCAACAGGAATTTATACCATTCCAGAAATTTCTTGCTTTGGTAAAACTGAGCAGCAATTGACTGAGGAAAAAATTCCATATGAAGTCGGGCAGTCATCTTTCCGTCACTTGGCGCGTGCGCAAATTACAGGTGATACGGTTGGTGAGTTAAAAATTTTGTTCCATCGTGATACCCTGGAAATTTTAGGAATTCATTGCTTTGGGAACAATGCCTCTGAAATTATCCATATTGGGCAGGCGATCATGCAAAGCCCGAACAATACGTTGAAATATTTTATTGAAACGACATTTAACTATCCGACCATGGCAGAAGCCTATCGCGTTGCAGCATTGAACGGTTTAAACCGTCTATTCTAATCGTGTGCTTTAAGAAGCAGGGGAACAGGAGTTTCCCTGCTTATTTTCGATTGAACAACATGTGGCATTCGGACTTGGTGTTTTCATTTGCTGTTCAATATAATCTTGTGTTTCACCATAACAACGATACTGATCTTTTCCTTCATGCTTAGCAATATAAAGTGCCAGATCGGCTTGCACGATCAGATCATTAAAATTTTGGCTGGTCATGTGTGGGCATAAACTGGATACCCCAATACTGTAAGTAATGTTAATCGTAACATCATCATGGCAAATACGGGTTTTTGATGATTGCTGCATTAAGCCTTGTGCCAGTTGATGAATTTCTGTGCCTGAACGACAAACCTTAATAAAAACAAATTCTTCTCCGCCATAGCGTGCAAAAAAACCATTGACCTTCTGACTATAGCTGTCCAATGCATCTGCAACCAGCATAAGACAAATATCACCAAATGGGTGTCCATAGGTGTCGTTGATATTTTTAAAGTTATCAATATCGATCATCATCCATGCGAGACATTGCTGCTGAGCTTTGGCTTGATCCCATAATATGCTGAGCTGTTTGTCTGCATTTAATCGATTGGGCTTTTGAGTAAGAAAATCGGTAAAAGCCATATTTTCCAAAGTGATAGACTTTTGCTTAAAATAGGAAAAAGTAATGAGTGCCTGCCAGTAATCCCGACACTTAAGTTGAGATGAGCGAATAATATACAGAATATTTAGACTTGCTAAAGGTAAGAAAACCAGATTTTCTGAAGAATTATCCACCAATACAGCAGTTAACGCAGGCAAAATCATGGCAAGTGGCACCATAATTTTATATATAGGGTCAATGGTTAAAAGTAATGAGGTTGCTGTGCATAACACCGCAGTAATAATAATAAAGGGAACAGTAATGGTGTAAATAATATGAAGATAAATACACCATGAACAAATTGAGCCAAGCATTAAGCAGGGAATAATAATTAATATGGCAAGAAATAAACGTGCGCGATGAAAATTATGTTCTAAAAGCTGACTAAAACGATAGTGTAAAATGATGTGAAAGATAAGTATTGTGAGAAAGAAAAATGAAATACTATAAAATGTTTCCTGAATAAAAACATCGTCTTGATTGTTTAAGGCGATAATTAGCCAGCAAGGTAAATAAATGAACGCACTGATAAAAGCACGACGCTCTAATTCTTGCATTGCATTAATGATGATTTCATTGTTACATTCAGGGAGATTGAACATAGATACTATTTCTATAGCTTAAACCACTACAACTGCTATTGTACAAAAAATAATGTCATAAAAGAGAGTTTTTTTAATCACAGATAAATTATTTTTTATTTAAAATCTGATGAGTATCAATAATAAAATCCTGTCATCATTTAAATTTTAAATCATCTATTATGTGATGTTTAAAATAATTTATTTATTTTAAATTATTAATCAATTAAAACTATTTACCATTTGGTTGAATATTGTGATTTTAATTGGTGTCTTGCATCATGGTTTATATTCTCTCTGTTTTTCTTGCTGAGCAAAACTGTAGGATATTTTAATGAAATGCAAGAGAAATAAAAATGAGTTTATAAACAACGTCTAATGTTGAAGTTGGCGTAGTTTTAGCACTATAAAATATAAGATGAAATGAAGTTAAATATATGAGTCATATACAAAATGCTTTAATTACAAAACTAAAGCGACCTGAACATTGGTATGCCTGTTTAGAATTAAAATTTTCTGCACAAGAGCAACGAACTGTTTTAGTGCATAGAAAACACTATGGCCCACTTAGAGTGCAAAAGATGCTATGGCCAGAAAAAACAGGCGTTTGTCATAGCATTATTGTGCACCCACCTGCGGGTATTGCAGGGGGAGATCATCTAACTTTTGAGATCGAAGTGCAACCGAAAGCACATGCGCTGGTTACCACGCCTGGCGCAGGAAAATGGTATAAAACCAATGCTAAACAAGCCTTTCAGCATATTCATTTACAGATAGATGATCATGCAACTTTGGAATGGCTACCTCAAGAAACCATGCTCTTTAATGGAGCGAATGCTTATTCAGAAACGCACATTCATCTGGCACAGTCGGCAAGTTTTATTGGGTGGGATATGCTGGTACTGGGGCGTCAGGCACGTCAGGAAAACTTTGAAACAGGTCAGTACCATAATCAGTTGCGTTTATGGCGTGCAGGAAAATTATTGCTTGCAGATACCTTACAGTTTCAAGGTAATGACCGCTGGTTAAGTTCGTGTTTGGGCATGAACCGCCAAGCAGTGCTTGGAAACTTGTGGGCAGTTGCTCCTGAACAGTTTCGCGCGACTTTGATTTTAGAAGAACAGATTGAGCTGATTCGTGAATTAATAATGCGTATGCAAGTACCTGTCACATTAACTCTATTGAATGATGTAGTGAGTGCGCGTTATCTAGGACAAGATGCGAGGCAATGTCATGATGCCTTTGCGGCAATTCGGGCACGTTTGCGTCGCTACTGGTTTGATCTGGATGAAGAATTTCCACGCATTTGGCGTACTTAAATTACGTCATATTGCTTATTTTCAAAACATCCAATTCCGTTAAGCTGTGTTTTAGCACATATTTTGCTTAATCAAAGACAAATAAATCAGGAAAGAGATATGGAACTCAATCCCACAGAAAAAGATAAGTTACTCATTTTTACAGCAGGTCTGGTGGCAGAGCGTCGCAAGGCGCGTGGTTTAAAACTGAATTACCCTGAAGCGATTGCTTATATTTCAGCAGCTTTGCTTGAAGGTGCACGCGATGGGATGAGTGTTGCGGAACTGATGCATTATGGAACGACCTTACTGAGCCGTGACGATGTCATGGAGGGTATTGCAGAGATGATTGCTGAAGTGCAAGTTGAGGCGACTTTTCCTGATGGTTCAAAACTGGTTACGGTTCATCAACCGATTGTTTAAACAGGAGAATAAATATGATTCCTGGAGAAGTATTGACCTCGGATGCTGACATCGAACTGAATGCTGGACGAGAAACTTTAAAAATTTCCGTGAGTAATCTTGGTGATCGCCCGATTCAGGTCGGTTCACATTTTCATTTCTATGAAGCCAATGATGCCTTGCAATTTGACCGTGAAGCCAGCAAAGGTTTTCGTTTGAATATTGCCGCAGGAACAGCGGTGCGTTTTGAGCCAGGGCAACGTCGTGATGTCGAATTGGTGGCTTTGGCAGGTAAGCGCGAAGTCTATGGTTTTGCAGGGCGTATTATGGGGAAATTGGACAGATGATACAGATCCGATCTGCGACACCACAAGATGTTCGTGCCATTCAAGCTTTGATTCAGCCTTATTTCGCTGATTTTGTGGTAGATGAATCAGGTTTGGCACATTTTAGTGAGCAAGTGGTGATGGATTTTATTCATCATTCTGAAGTGCATTCTTTTGTTGCTGAGCAAGATCAGCAGATTTTAGGTGTGGTTGCCTATCGGGAGCCTGCACATCTGTTGCATTTTTTTGTAGATCAGCATCACCATGCACAAGGAATTGGTAAGCAGCTTTGGCAATATGCCGAGCAGCATGCTTTGCAGCAGCCGATTCAGGAATTTACCGTCAATTCGAGCTGTGCTGCGCAAGAGGTATATCGCCGTTTTGGCTTTGAAGCGGTACAAGATGTTAAAGAAGCACATGGGCTGCGCTTTATTGCTATGAAAAAGACTTATCCCACAACACCATAAGATTAGGATAAAAATGATGAAAATGTCACGCCGTGCCTATGCGGAAATGTTTGGTCCTACTGTGGGTGATCGCGTCCGTTTAGCTGATACCGAGTTGTTTATTGAAGTGGAACAAGACTTCACCACTTATGGCGAAGAAGTTAAATTTGGTGGTGGCAAAGTTATCCGTGACGGGATGGGGCAGTCTCAATTGCTGGCGGATGATGTCGCAGATACTGTAATTACCAATGCCTTGATTGTGGATTGGTGGGGTATTGTCAAAGCTGATGTCGGTCTGAAAAATGGGCGCATCTGGAAAATCGGCAAGGCAGGCAATCCTGATATTCAGCCGAATATTACCATTCCACTCGGTGCAGCTACAGAAGTGATTGCAGGTGAAGGGCAGATTTTGACGGCTGGCGGAGTCGATACGCATATTCACTGGATTTGCCCGCAACAAGTGGAAACTGCGCTGATGTCTGGCGTGACCACTATGGTGGGTGGTGGAACAGGACCTGCTGCAGGCACATCGGCAACCACTGTGACGCCAGGTCCTTGGCATATTGGCACCATGCTGCAAGCTATTGACGACTTACCGATGAATATTGGTCTGCTTGGTAAAGGGAATTTGAGCCTGCCTGACCCGATTCGTGAACAGATTAAAGCAGGCGTGATCGGGCTGAAACTACATGAAGACTGGGGATCAACGCCTGCAGCGATTGATAACTGTTTAAGCGTTGCCGATGAATACGATGTGCAAGTGGCAATCCATACGGATACCTTAAATGAAGGTGGTTTTCTGGAAGAAACCCTTGCCGCATTTAAAGGGCGTACCATTCACACCTACCATACTGAAGGTGCAGGTGGTGGGCATGCACCCGACATTTTAAAAGCCATCGGGCAAAGTAATGTCTTGCCATCGTCGACCAATCCAACTCGTCCCTATACCGTCAACACCATTGATGAACACTTGGATATGCTGATGGTCTGCCATCACCTAGACCCTGCAATTGCTGAAGATGTGGCATTTGCCGAGAGCCGTATTCGCCGTGAAACCATTGCTGCCGAAGATATCTTGCAGGATATGGGGGCGATTGCCATGATGTCTTCAGACTCACAAGCCATGGGACGTGTCGGTGAAGTGATTATTCGTACATGGCAAACCGCACATAAGATGAAAGTGCAGCGTGGTAGCTTAGAGGGTGACAATGCCCAACACGATAACAACCGTGTGAAGCGCTATATCGCAAAATATACGATTAACCCTGCGATTACCCATGGTCTAAGCCATGAAATTGGTTCAGTCGAAGAAGGTAAACTGGCAGATCTGGTGTTGTGGAAGCCTGCTTTTTTTGGGGTGAAGCCGTCGATGATCATTAAAGGCGGCATGATTGCAGCAGCGCCAATGGGAGATATTAATGCCTCAATTCCAACCCCGCAGCCTGTGCATTACCGTCTGATGTTTGGTGCGTTCCCGCGAGGGGTTCATCGTACCTGTTTGACCTTCTTGCCGCAGGTCGCGATTGATGCGGGTGTAGCTGAACAGTTAGAACTGAAAAAAATGATCAGCCCGTGTAAAAACACTCGCAATATCAGCAAGCAGGACATGAAACACAACAGTTATTGCCCTGTGATGGATGTCCATCCTGAAACTTATGAAGTGCGTGCCGATGGTGAGTTACTCACCTGTGAGCCTGCGGATGTATTGCCGATGGCACAGCGTTACTTCCTATTTTAAAAAGATTGAATAAAAACCTTTGCAATATTGTGCAAGAACAAAAGCCATGAAAGTGAGTATGATGATATGAAAATTTATACCCAACGTCTTGACAATATCGCAGCAGAACAGCCTTTTGAGGTGGTGGAACTCAGCTTTGATACCCGCCAGAAATCACGTTTTCGTGCCACATTGAACAATGGCACAGACATTGGTGCAGACTTGCCACGGACGGGCATTTTACGCAGCGGTTCATTTATTGCCACGCCAAATGGTGAAATTTTACGGGTGGATGCCAAAGCTGAACGCCTGATGTGTGTGACTGCACCTACCCAGTTCGATCTACTTAAAGCTGCTTATCATTTAGGTAACCGTCATGTGCCATTGATGTTGACGCCTACAGCATTGTATTTCGAACCTGACCATGTCTTGGCAGAAATGGTGCAAGGTTTGGGCTTGGCAGTGAATGAAGTTGAACATCCGTTTGAGCCTGAAAGTGGGGCATATGCACAGCATGGCCATGACCATCGTTTAAGCCCGATTAAGGCTTTGCATCATGTCCATCACTAATGCAGCGCAACTACTGAAATTATTGACCCTGTCTTCGACTGCGCTGCCAGTTGGAGCGTACTGTTATTCGCAAGGCGTAGAAAGTGCGATTCAGATTGGGCTGATTCAGGATGAAGCCAGTAGCAAAGCCTATTTTGAAGATGTCTTGGAAATGTTGCTGGTACGCTTTGAGCTGCCGATGTTACAGCGTTTGATGCAAAGCTATGCAGACACAGAACAGTTTGAGGTATGGGCAAATATCTACCGTGCCAGTCGAGAAACCAAGGAATTTTTGGCGGAGTCACAGCAACTGGCATTTTCATTAAATGCTTGGATTAAAGATGTGCTGCAAATTCCTGTCGAAGTAAAAAAACAGTTTGGTTTTGTGCCTGTGTATGCGCAGCTCTGTGGGCGTTTAGAACTTGAACTGGTGGATGTTTTGACAGCGTATACATTTACCGTGTTGGAGAATCAGGTTTTGGCCGCAGTGAAAACCGTGCCACTGGGGCAAATTGCAGGGCAGCGGATTTTATGGCATGTGCATGGCTTGATTCCCGATGCCATACAGCGTGCAATGCAATTACAAGATCATGACATGAGTAGCGCCTTGCCGAACTATGCCATGCTGAGTATGCAGCATGAAACCCAATATTCACGATTATTTAGATCATAAAACAGATTCTCTCGTTCAGTGCGAGAGTCATAAATTTAGAAGGAAACAACGATGTCAGAACGTAGCCCATTACGTGTCGGAATTGGTGGTCCAGTAGGATCAGGAAAAACCGCATTAACTTTAAATTTATGCCGTGCTTTACGTGACAAATACAACATGGCAGTTGTGACCAATGACATTTATACCAAAGAAGATTCCAACTTTTTAACCCGCAATGAAGCCATGAATCCTGAGCGGATTGTCGGGGTGGAAACAGGCGGTTGTCCACATACCGCGATTCGTGAAGACGCATCGATTAACCTTGCAGCAATTGATGACTTGTGTGAAAAATTTGATGGCTTGGAGTTAATCATCATTGAAAGTGGTGGTGATAACTTGGCAGCGACATTTAGCCCAGAATTGTCGGATTTGACCCTGTATGTCATTGATGTGGCAGGTGGTGAGAAAATTCCGCGTAAAGGTGGGCCAGGCATTACCAAGTCAGATTTGCTGATTATCAATAAAACCGACTTGGCGCCAATGGTGGGTGCAAATCTGGACGTGATGGATCAGGATGCCAAGCGTATGCGCGGCGATAAACCATTTTTATTTTCCAATATGAAAACCCAAGATGGTTTGGCAGAAATTATCAGCTTCATTGAAAAGCAAGGCTTGTTTAAATCATAAGGAGAAAGGCATGAAAATTTTAAAAACATTAAGCAGTGCTTTGATCCTGAGTGCTTTACCTGTGCTAGCGATGGCGCATCCAGGGCATGAATTTCCACAGCTTGGTTTTTTAAGTGGTTTTGTTCATCCATTTACTGGGCTAGATCACATGTCCATGGCGGCAGGTTTGGGTGTACTGCTGTGGAAAACCAAACGCCAATCGCAAATGTCAGGTGTGGTTGCACTGGTTGCTGCATTACTGATTGGTTTTGTTATTGGTGCGCAAAATCTATTGAGTGCTTCGGTTGCAGAATATGGCATTGTGGCATCACTGATGGTTTTGGCTGTGGCTTTATGGCGTAAGCAAAATATGCTCATGCCTGTTGCAACTTCGGCATTGGCAATTTTTCATGGCATGGCGCATGGAGCTGAACTCAGTTCACTGGGTCACTGGGCAGGGCTGATGCTGGGAATGATTACAGCAATGGCATTGCTTTATGCGATCGGTTTGGGTGTCGGTGCATTGCTTGAGCGCTATATCCCAGAGCAAGGCCGTAAAATGGTTGCAGGTGTAGTTGCTCTTGTGGGCTTGTTCGGCTTGGCTTGATTCAGTCGTTTTAGAGATTGATAGGAAGTTAAAGTAATTCATTTGCTTTAACTTCTTTTACCTAACCATTTATATCTTCACATTGCATCACACAGCACAGTAAATTCTTTTCAAAATTTGTGATAAACCGTGTTTTAAATTACATGACCCATCAAGGTTTTTAGCTGATCTTCCCCAACAATAGCGCAGTGCTGTTGTAGAGGGGATAAAACCTCATGAAGTATTTTTGGATTGGTTTGATGTGTCTGGTGACTTTGAATGGCTGTATGGTGCCACACTCGCATGCAGTATTGCCCAGACAGACCAATCTTGCATCAGAGCCGTTCAAGCCTAAACCTTTACATGTTGACAATGGTTTTCATGACGATGATGGGTGTGAACATGAACCACAACATACGCGCCGTGAAGCAGTCTATGCGGAAGATTTACGTCGTTATGATCCACCTGATCAGGAGGAAACCACTGAGCTGTTATGAAAGCTGTTTTTGGAATAAGCCAGCCTGAACCTGACCAGCTTTGGTTTGTTTCAGGAGTTGCCATGTTGCAGGTAGTTTTAGGCTGTTCAGCGTACGATCAGCTTCCACATAAATCAGCCCCTGATCTTTTAAATGAACATCGGCAAGTTCCGCTAATTCTTGCCACAAATCTAGGCTATACGGTGGATCAAGAAAAATTAGATCAAATTCTTGAGAGAGTTTAGGTAATACACTTTGAGCAGTATTGCTATAAAGTTGACAATTTTCAGCTTTAAGCAATTGGATGTTGTCTTTCAGAAATTTAGCTTGAGTACGATCAGCTTCAATCATTACCACTTGTGCTGCACCACGTGACAGGGCTTCAAACCCGAGTGCCCCTGAACCCGTGCAGACATCCAGAACGACTGCATTTTGAATATCCCACATTAACCAGTTAAATAGCGTTTCACGCACACGGTCAGGGGTAGGACGTAAACCATCAATCGGCGCAAAGCTCAATTGGCGTCGTTTCCATTGCCCACCAATAATACGTAACTGATTTTTCATGCTTTATTCCGTGATATCTACTGGCTGTGAAGCTGCTGCAGGTTTAGGTTTTTGCTCTTGCTGTGGTTTTTGTTTGTTCGGTAGAGCTTTGGGGTCAGCCTGCAAAATGCTCTGACCGCTTGGTAATTGGCTTGGCTGAATCCCTGCTGTCATTAGGCTACCTGTAACCTGGTGAGTGGTTGGGCGAATTGGATTGGATTTGCGTTGTAGCATCCAATAATCAAATACAGGGCGTGCCAATTGTGCTGCTGCACCCCCGTGCCGACCATTTTCCAAAATGACTGCAATCGCAATTTGTGGATTGTCAGCTGGTGCAAAGCCCACAAATAAACCATGGTCAAGCTGACGGTCAGTCAGTGAAGCTTCGTTATATTTTTTACCTTGTGCAATACTTTTAACCTGCGCTGTCCCTGTTTTACCTGCGATTTGATACGCATTGGTACGAATACCACGTCCTGTCCCCTCGTTAATTACATTGACCATGGCATCGCGCATTTTTCCCCAGTCCTCATCTGTGCCCTTAAATTGTACGCGACCATCAGGAGCATTACGCACGGGGAATGGTTTTGCACCACGAGTATTGCTGACCACGTGCGGGATAAGGTGGTAACCGTGATTGGAGACAATCGAGATTGCCATTGCTAACTGAATTGGTGTTGCGGTAAATGCACCTTGCCCGATACTCACCGAAATGGTTTCACCTTTGAGCCATTTGGCTTTTCGGGTACGTAGTTTCCACTCTGGGTTCGGGTATAAGCCAGTACTTTCATTGGGCAGGTCAACTCCTGTTTTTTCACCAAAACCAAACTGGCGCATCCATGAATTCATGCGCTCAATACCCATCTGGCTCGACAGGATATAAAAATAGGTGTCGCAAGATTCCTGAATGGCTTTATTCAGATCGACAATCCCATGTCCTGTTTTTTTCCAGTCACGGAATTTATGCGAGTCGCCTGGTAAATGGAAATAACCAGGGTCATTAATGGCAGTTGACCAGTCAATCACACCATAATTAATGCCGCCTAAACCTTCAACAGGCTTAATGGTTGAACCGGGTGGATAAACCCCTTGTAAAGAACGGTTATAAAGAGGCTGATCAAGGTTGTCACGCAAGGCAACATAATCTTTTGAACTGATCCCTGATACAAACAAATTGGGGTTGAAGCTCGGGCTAGACACCATTGCCAAAATTTCCCCAGTATGCGGATCAATCGCCACGATTGCACCACGACGACCTGCCAGTTGTTCAGACGCAACCATTTGCAGACCATAATCAATCGATAAATACAGATCATTCCCGCGAACAGGGTCTTTACGCCCTAAATGACGCAGGACGTTACCGTGCGCATCGGCTTCAACCGATTCATTGCCCGGAATACCATGCAGCAAATCTTCATAAGATTTTTCAATACCGATTTTACCGATCAGGTTGGTGCCTGCGTAGACATCTTTATTGATGTTTTTTAATTCTCGGTCGTTAATTCGTCCTACATAGCCAATCACATGCGCAAACAGTTCCCCATACGGATAGTAGCGCGTCATTTGTGTTTCAATGTTGACGCCAGGAAACAGGTATTTAACCTCACTGAATTTAGCAATTTCAGTCTCGTTCAGGTTCAGTTTAAGCGCGACCCGTTCAGTTTTTTTGGCAGTTTTAATACGGCTATTGAAACGCTCAATATCGTCCTGATTCAGATTTAAAATTGGGATCAGCCGTTTGACTGTACCGTCAATATCGTCAATATCGGCTTTACTGAGTGTTGCAGTAAAAACGGGGTAGTTGTCGGCAAGCAAAATGCCGTTACGATCATAAATATAACCGCGTGCAGGAGGGAGTGGCTGTAAGCGAATTCGGTTATTATCAGAAGCTGTTTGAAATTCTTGGTAATGAAAAATCTGCAAATAGATGTAGCGGGCAATCAATGTTCCGAAACATAAGAACACCATACCGATGGCGATAAAAATGCGACTACGAAAAAGGCGTTTTTCTTCTTGAACATTCTTTAAGGGAAGATGTTGCTTCATATTCGTGTCGTCAATGAGCCATGTGAGAATAAAGGCGGATTATTTTAACTCAACATGAGAATGAAAGTCGCAAGTATTTTACGCATTCTGTGTAAAACTTGTAGTTTGGCTGATTTGACAGCAATTTTTTTGCTCAATGTTGCTACAGAGAATCCTGAAAATCTGCTACAGTGCATTGCAGAACAACATTAAAAAATCATCCTTGTAAAGCAGTCAAATCTTGGTCTTACAAATTTGGTATATTTTAAGCAATTGTATTCGTTCAAAATAGCCTTTCTCTATTGAACACCTGAAGTTATAGCGTACGAGAGCATTCATGTTCGAATTTATTAGTCATTTGTGGCAAGTTTTTATGCATCGTCCAGATCACTGGGCGATAATAAGTATTATCCCGGTGACTGCATTTGTAACATGGGCACATGTGTGGATGGCACTAAAAATGGTGTTCTATCCAATCCAGTTTTGGGGCTTTCATGTTGGCAATCTGCCCATCGGTTGGCAGGGCATTGTGCCACGTAAAGCTGGACGTATTTCTGGAATTATTACTGATAATACCCTGACAAAAATTGGTTCTCTGAGCGAATTTCTTGAGGCGATGGATCCTGAAGAGATGGCCAAGGTCATTGGCGAACAGGTTAACCACGAACTGGAGAATCTGATTGACGAGATTATGCTGGAGCGTAATCCCGTGCTTTGGGAAAATATTCCGTATTCGATTCGTCGCCGTATTTATGATCAGGCGCATAAACAGTTGCCAGCGGTACTTGAGCATTTGGTCACGGAGCTGACCTACAAGGTTGAATCGCTGGTGGATATGCGAGAAATGGTGGTTCGCCAAATGGAAGCAGATCGCAAACTTATGGTGCGTATGTTTCTAAAAGTTGGGCAAAAAGAGATTAATTTTATCTGGCACATTAGTGCCTTGATTGGCTGTTTCTTTGGTCTATTTCAGATGATTGTCTGGTTTTTGGTACCTTGGCATTGGACAGTCCCTTTCTGGGCATCCATTTGGGGATTTTTAACCAACTGGATTGCCATCTGGATGGTCTTTAATCCAATGTACCCGCACTATGTCCGCTATCCTCAGTTTTTTAGACGTACCCATAACCACCAGTTTCCTTGGGTTGTGCCTGTGATTCCACGTATTGGCACATATAACATTCAGGGTGCTTTTATGAAGCGTCAAGAGGAAGTATCCGACGTTTTTGCTAAAGTGGTGACTGAAGAGTTAATTACTTTAAAGACCATCATGAGTGAAATGATGTATGGTCATCATAAGGAAAAAACCCGACGTATTGTGAAGCAGCATGTCAATCAGATCATGGATACGCCACTGGTACGTACCACGTTGCAATTGTCTTTAGGATTAAGAGAGTACGCGAAGTTAAAAACAGACTTGATTGACCGCTCAATTGAAATTACGATGGTACCTGTAAGCGACCCTGCATTTAATGCAAGTCGCGCACGCAAAATATTTCAAATGTTTCGAGACCGTATTCGTGAGTTAACTCCAAGCGAATTTCAAAATTTGCTACGTCCCGCGTTTCAAGAGGACGAGTGGATTTTGATTGTATTGGGGGGGGTAACTGGCTTTATTGCTGGTACAATACATTTGTTTGTTGCTTTTTTATAATACTTAGCACTTTCAGAAGGTTAAACTTTCTGGACGGGTTAAGACTGTTTTTATTTTAGATGAGGATTTATTAGATGCGCATTATATTACTCGGACCACCTGGCGCAGGTAAAGGTACTCAAGCTCAGCTGATCTGTAAGCGCTATGATATCCCACAAATTTCAACTGGCGATATGCTCCGTGCCGCAATTCGTGAAGGAACCGAATTAGGGTTGAAAGCGAAAAGTGTAATGGAATCTGGTGGTTTGGTTTCTGACGATTTAATTATCGGCTTAGTCAAAGAGCGTATTGCCCAACCTGATTGTGTCAATGGCTGTATCTTCGATGGTTTCCCTCGTACGATTCCTCAAGCAGAAGCGCTAGAGAAAGAAGGCATTAGCATTGATCATGTTATCGAGATTGATGTTCCAGACGAAGAAATCGTCAAACGTCTTTCTGGTCGCCGTCAGCACCCTGCATCTGGGCGTGTTTACCATGTCGTTTATAACCCACCAAAAGTGGAAGGCAAAGACGATGAAACAGGTGAAGAGCTTGTGCAACGTCCAGATGATCAAGAAGAAACTATTCGTAAACGTTTAGCTTCATATCATACTGAAACTGAACAATTGGTCGGTTTTTACCAAGGTCGTGCGGCTTCTGGTGACAACGCGCCAAGCTATGATAAATTAAATGGCTTACGTCCGATTGATAATGTTCAAACTGATTTGTTCGCGATTTTAGATCAAGCGAAATAATCGACTTTGACATATAAAGAGCCCTCATTCATAGTAGGGCTCTTTTTTATGCTGGAAAAGGCTCAATATGTTGAAATTGGCACTGATTTTACTCATTGTTTTGAGTTTGGCCGCTTTAATTTTTCTGATTTTTCAAAGCAAAAAACTGCTGAATGATACAGTGAAGCAGCATAAGCCAATGCCTAAATCTCAAGATAAACCTCAGCCAACCCAATCATCTGTTCGTTCTAAAAAGAAACGCTAATTGAAGCATAATAAATGTATGAGTTAACCAACATTGCTTTTTAAAAGTGATTGACGCAGTTTGGGCAGAAAATTCAGTGCTATTAAAATTAGTCTTCTGCTTTAGGCTGTTCAGGTTTTACTGCACCAAAATCAAAGCGGTCTCTCCAATTACACACATCTGAAACCACGCATTCAGCACATTTGGGTTTACGTGCAACACAGCAGTAACGTCCATGCAAAATCAGCCAGTGATGAGCATCTAACATAAATTCTTCTGGGATGACTTTAATCAAACGCTGTTCAACTTCAAGCACGTTTTTTCCGACAGCCAGACCTGTACGATTGCCTAAACGAAAAATATGTGTGTCTACTGCCATCGTTGGTTGTCCAAAGGCAGTATTCAGCACGACATTGGCAGTTTTGCGCCCAACCCCAGGTAAGGCTTCCAGATCTTTACGATTGTCAGGGACTTGACTGTTGTGCTGACCAATCAAAATTTCACAGGTTTTAATGACATTTTCGGCTTTTGAATTATATAGACCAATGGTTTTGATATAGCCTTTTAAACCCTCTAAACCGAGTGCCAAAATCTGTTCGGGTGTATTGGCAACAGGAAAGAGCTTATCAGTGGCTTTATTCACACTCACATCGGTGGCTTGTGCAGACAGCATAACCGCAATGAGCAGCTCAAATGATGAGGAAAAATTTAGCTCAGTTGATGGTTTAGGACGCTGTTCACGCAGGCGTTCAAAAAATGTATATACCTGTTTTTTAGTCATGTTTTTGCTAGACATTAAGCATCACCTTGTAATGCATCTAACTGGGCATTGAGCTGCTGTAGCTGTTCGCGTTTCGCAGGATTGTCCCGAACGCTGAGCTGTTTTTCCAGTTTTTTAATTTGTGTGCGTAGTTTCGCCAGTTCAATTGTGGTTTTTACATCGGCAACCAAATCTTGTTCGGCAGATTTTTCAGCGCGTTGAATGGTCGGAACGCTATTTAAATAACTTGAGAACTGCACAAATAATTCGCTATCGATCGCGGCACGGACAATAGGGCCTTTACGTTGAATGCGACGTTGTTCTTCACGTTGAATATGTGCGTAATAACGATAACGCAAATCATCTTGCTGCTCGATTTGCTGTGTCGCTGTAGGTAATGGTTCGGTATCTTCCACCAAGTCAATACAGTCGACAGGGCATGGTGGAATACAGAGTTCACAACCTGTACACAGATCACTCAAAATACTGTGCATCAGTTTGCCACTACCAATAATTGCATCCACAGGGCAGGCATTAATACATTTGGTACAACCAATACATTCATCTTCGCGAATAATCGCTTTCATGCGCTGTGGTCGACCATCGGCTTGGATGTCCCAGACACTTTCTTCGGCTTTCAGCAAAGGGCGCTTTAGAAGCTGTGCAATAGCATCGGCAACAGGCTGACCGCCAGGTACACATTTGTTGGCGTCTTCACCTTCACTAATCGCTTTGGCATAAGGCAAACATCCATCACGATGTCCACATAAACCGCACTGGGTTTGTGGCAATAAGGCATCTATTTGCTGGATGAGAGGGAACGGCAAACTCATTTGGCTACGGCTATGCTAAATACAAAGGCAAGAATTGTGCAGAAAAATAGTGAACTCGACAAGCCTTTTTACTGGCTAAGTCTGGTTTTTCAATATGTACACGTAAAAAAACCGAAGCACAGAGCCTCGGTTGTTTATTATGACAAATTCAGCAAATTATTTGTCTACGAATGCACGTTCAATTACGTAGTCACCCATTTCACCCATACGTGGAGACTCTTTCAAACCATGTTGGTCAAGCAGTGCAGCTACATCTTTCAGGAAGTGCGGGCTACCACAAAGCATGGCGCGGTCAGTTTCAGGGTTGAAACGTGGCAAGCCGATTTTTTCAAAAATCTGACCAAATTCAATCGCAGTAGTTACACGACCTTGAGTGTGGAATGGTTCACGCGTTACAGTTGGGTAATAGACCAATTTATCTTTAATGCCCAACTCTTCGAAGAATTCGTTGTTTGGAAGTTCATTCAAAATCAAATCTTGGTAAGCTAATTCGCTGATGAAACGTGTGCCATGAACGACAATCACTTTTTCAAAGCGTTCATAAGTTTCAGGATCACGAATGACAGACAAGAATGGAGCCAAACCTGTACCTGAAGAAAGAAGGTATAAGTTTTTACCTGGCAACAAATCATCAAGAACCAAAGTTCCTGTTGGTTTTTTAGAAACTAAAATTTCATCACCCACTTGGATTTTTTGCAAAATCGAAGTCAGTGGGCCGTTTTGCACTTTAATCGAGAAGAACTCAAGTTCTTCTTCGTAGTTGGCACTTGCGATTGAGTAGGCACGCATTAACGGTTTGCCATTGACTTCAAGTCCGATCATGACAAACTGACCATTTTTAAAGCGTAGGCTTTGATCACGCGTTGTTTTAAAACTAAATAAAGTGTCATTCCAATGGTGAACATGGGTAACACGTTCAACGTTAAAAGCAGCCATTCAAGCAATCTCAATATATATAATAAAAACTAAGATGTATTTTAATCTAAAATGATTGCCTATAAACTGAATATATTTAATTGTGTTTATAAGAAAAAGTGATGATTACGCCGCTTCAAGTTCCTGTCATCGGGTTAATGCATTCTCCCTTTAAGGAAAAATTTGGTATTCCACGTCAGCCGAATCTGGTTGATGTCGAGTCTTATATTATCATGCAAGCCCCATATGACGATATTCGTGCTTTTGCAGGCATTGAAGAATTTAGCCATTTGTGGTTGTTATGGCAGTTTCATCACAATAAAGCATTAGATGGTTTCCGTCCGCAGATTCGTCCCCCACGTTTGGGCGGTAACCAAAAAATCGGGGTATTTGCTTCACGCAGTATGTATCGACCTGCACAAATTGGGCTGTCTGTGGTGCGATTAAAGCGAGTAGAACAGATCGATGGACAATTGCGAGTTTATGTATCTGGCGCAGATTTACTTGATGGGACACCAATTGTTGACATTAAACCGTATATTGCCTATTCAGATGCGATTGCCGATGCACAAAGTGGTTATGCCAGCCAAGCACCCCAGTTAAAGCGGGTGATTTGGTCAGACACAGCTCTTGCCCAGCGTACAGAGCTTGCCGAGCGGGGATTAGGCTCATCACGACAATATCAGGAAATTGAACAAGTGTTGGCATTAGACCCACGCCCAGCCTATCAGGATGACCCTGAACGAATTTATGGGCTACATTTTGCTGAATTTGACGTGCGTTTTCAGGTACATGCTACAGAAATTGTGATTGTGGAACTGATTGAATATAAAAGCTGAATAATGCTTTGTAAAAATATAGTTTCAGAGGAAATCATTAATCCCTGTGGCAGAAAGTGCTAACATAGCCCGCATAAAATCATAATTAGCATTTTTTGGGGTTTCTATGCAGTCAAATCAACGGCTTACACAATTTTCTTATTCGATTGATTTGACGTGGTGCCTAGATCAACTGCTGTGGGATGGAGTAATTACCGAGCGGGATCATGTACTGGTACAAACCACGCATCGTAACAAAAGCCAGTTAGCATGGCATCCTTTGCAATGGATTGCACAATTTGACTTGGTCAATCAGAAAGACCCCGAGCAAAAATTGACGCTAAGCTTACTTTGTCAATGGCTCGCTGAAAAAGCCAAGTTACCATTTTATGTGATTGATCCGCTCAAAGCCGATGTCCCAGCGCTGACGGAGGTTATGTCTCAAGAGTTCGCTATCCGTAATCATATTCTGGCGGTTGAAGTTAATGATGCCGAAGTGTTGATTGGGACAGACCAACCTTTTTTAACCGATTGGGTCGGGTATTTGGAAAACGGCTTAAAGCCGAAGAAAATCAAGCGGGTTTTTTTAAGCCCAGAGCAGTTACAGCGTTATTTATCTGAATACTATCAAGTGAGTCGTGCGGTTCATTCATCACAAAAAAGTCAGAACTATGAACGTGATGGTCGTGGTGTAGAAGCTTTATTGCAACTCGGAGATATTAGCCAAAACCCCGATGCCAATGATCAGCACATTGTGAAATTGGTAGACTGGATTTTACAGTTTGCCTTTGAACAGGGCGCGAGTGATATTCACCTTGAACCACGCCGCGAACACAGTAAAGTGCGTTTCCGTATTGATGGCATTTTACATACCATCTATAAAATGCCTTCCAATACTTTAGGAGCAGTCATTGCCCGAATTAAAATTTTGGGACGGATGAATGTTGCCGAAAAACGTAAACCGCAGGATGGTCGTTTAAAAACCCGCACACCACGTGGTCTGGAAACCGAGTTGCGTCTGGCGACTTTGCCAACCGCCTTCGGTGAGAAAATGGTGATGCGTATTTTTGACCCAGAAGTGTTGGTGCGTAATTTTGAGCAGTTGGGATTTGACCAAAAATTATTGAGTCAGTGGCAAGAACTGACCCAACATAGTCACGGCATTATTTTGGTGACAGGACCCACAGGTTCGGGAAAAACCACGACCTTGTATTCAACATTGAAACAACTGGCAACAGAAGAAGTCAATGTCTGTACCATTGAAGACCCGATTGAAATGATTGAAGGTAGTTTTAACCAGATGCAGGTCAATCATGGCATTGAACTGGGCTTTGCCGACGGGATTCGTGCGCTCATGCGTCAAGACCCTGACATTATTATGGTGGGTGAGGTACGTGACCAAGATACCGCAGATATGGCAATTCAGGCGGCATTGACGGGTCATTTGGTACTCTCGACCTTACATACCAACGATGCACCTTCAAGTTTGACACGTTTACATGATTTGGGTGTACAGCCATTTTTATCTTCAGCAACGTTGCTTGGGGTATTGGCGCAGCGCTTGGTACGGAAACTTTGCCCGCAGTGCAAGCGAAATGCACCGATTAATGAACAGCAATGGATGCATCTCACGACGGACTATACGGTTGATGTCCCAAAAACGGCTTATGTGCCTGTTGGTTGTGAAGCCTGTCGTTATACAGGCTATAAAGGGCGTATCGGAATTTATGAATTTATGCCGATCAGTCTGCAACTCAAACAAATGATCAGTGAAAATGTATCGTTAAATGCCTTGCGTTTTCAGTCAAAAAAAGAGGGAATTGAACCACTTCGTATCGCGGGTGCGCGTAAAATCATAGCGGGTGTAACTTCGCTTGAAGAAGTGCTTCGAGTTGTGCCATTAAGTTAATTCTGGCAGAGCCTTCATCTTAAAATTCAAATGATCTGGTTTTATTGTCATTGCAATAGAACCAGTGTATTCATCAAAAATCTAGATTAAAAATATGATTTAAATTTTTGAATTTATAGTGATTTTTTTGCGTTGGATCTAGGGGTTCTGATTACGAAAATCTTATAGGTGTTTGTCAGTCCTGAGATGAATCATTATCTGCGAGCAATAATTGCTTAAATAAAAAAGCAGCACAGTGTTTGAATGCGCTACTTTTTTCCACGTTTATTATAAACACCGCTATTTTCAATCAAGCTTATTATTTGGTGAGAATAAGTCGATTATTGCGGGTCAGGCGCAAACGATATTCTTCTCCTGCGTGCATAATGCGAATTTCACGCCCGAGCGCAAATAAATTATTCGAATGCAGCAGTGGTAAAGACTGAGTAGTATCGGTATTACGAGTAAATAAGTTAAATGGTGCGTTCATGTTATTGTGTTCTCGTGGTGTTAATTGGTGGTTTAAATGATAATTATTATCAAATATAGCTGTCAACGAAAATTTAGCACTCCATGTAAAAACTTTGTAACATGCTCAGCGTCAAGGTTAAGCATGATGAAATGTACAAAGGAGCAGTGATGCAAAAATCCCACGTAGAAGTTGCCATTGGGCTCTTATTTTCAAAAACACGTGTCTTGGTTGGATGGCGCGATGCCGAGCAGCATCAGGGCAACAAGGCTGAATTTCCTGGGGGTAAGGTTGAGCAAGGTGAAACTGCACAGCAAGCTTGCCGCCGTGAGGTTTTGGAAGAAGTCGGGATTGATCTGGTAGACTGGCATCCATTTGAGAAAATTCAGCATGAATATGAAGATGTTATCGTCCATTTACATGTATTTTTTAGTTATGTGCCTGAAGCATTGTTAACGCAGATTCAGCAACCGTGGCAGTGGTATTCGCGCCCTGAACTGGCAACCTTGAACTTCCCGAAAGCCAATCGTGCATTAATCCAGCGTTTGTGGTTTCCACAGCAAATTAAAATTCGGACGCAGTTACAGGAACTTGTCAGTCTGACTGAGGAGGGGCAGGCAATTTATTATCGCCCTGAACAGCAGCCTGAATTGGAAAGTATTAAAAGTTTACCAGTCGAACAATTAGGCAAGTTAATTCTGAATCAAACCTTGGCAGAGCAGCTGAGCCTTGAGCAACAGCATCAACTCGCCGCCATTCATCTTAAACAGCCACAACTTTTGGCAACTCAGCAAGGCGAACTGCGCGTAGGGCAATGCTATGTGGCAGCCTGTCATGATTTGCATAGTTTAAAGCATGCTCAGCAGATTGGTTGTGATGCCGCATTACTCAGCTCAGTATTGGCAACAGCAACGCACCCTGACGTAACAGGGTTAGGCTGGGTACAATTTCAGAACTTGGCAGAGCAGGTTGATTTACCCGTGATTGCTTTGGGTGGGCTTAAAGCTGGGGATTTAGTAATTGCCCAGCAACATGCCGCTTATGGAATTGCAGGCATTTCTCAAATTTAGAATTGCTGTAAAGCACGCTTGGCTTGTTGAATGGCGTTTTGGTTATGTTGCGTTTGTGCAATCTGCAAGCGAATCAGCCAAAGCTGCTTTTTGGTCGCATTGTCGTTTGCCAAACTTAGACCGCGTTGTAGCAAGGCCTCTGCATGATTGTAGTTACGTTGTTTCTGCGCTATTTGTGCCAAGATCACATAACTTTGTGCCGCCTGTGGTGAAATACGCTGTGCCTGCAAAGCCAGATGTTCAGCCTGAGTGAAATGGTTTTGTTGCAAAGCTTGTCGTGCTTGTTGAATCAGCTGACGAAAAACGGGTTTTTCTGAACCATCTGGAGTTACTGCAGGTTGTGGAGGGACAGAATGGTTTTTTACAGGTATGGATTCACGTTTAATTTCAGGAACTTGATAAGGTGTAATCTGAACACCATTGGCATGAGAATGTGGGGTGGTTTTTTTATCTGTCGGGGGAGTGCTTTGATGCTTAGATTGGGGCTGTTGTGTCAGTTGGCTACAGCCAATCAGGCTCAAACTTAATACACAACTACTGATCAGTTTTAAATGCATTCGCGAGAGTTCTCCATCTAGATACTTTAAAAAAAAAGAATTGGGCAATAGTAATAACTATTGCCCAAAGATGAAATTACTGTTCGTAACTGCCGCTTGAAATGATACGTGTTGGTGTATTGGAGTTCGTGTCACTATTGTTACTTTCCCGAATCAGGTTTTCGAGATTATCTGGGCTGGTTGTGGTAGCGGGTGCAGATGCACTAGCTTCATCAGTAGATGCTTGATGATTTGGAAACCCGCAGCTACCTCCAGGTTCAGGCAAGTGATCTGCAAGCAATGGAATATACATTGCACCTGAACAATTGGCTGCTGACAAGCGTCCTGAATGCATATTAACCCATTGCCACTGAACATTGTTGGGCTGCTTAATATTGACAGGTTGCTGGCGTAACTGCTTCATGACATTAATCCAGACAGGAAGTGCGCCTGAGGAACCTGTTAAACCTGTTACTTTGTTATTGTCTAGACCTAGCCATACTACGGTTAAATAATTACCTGAATAGCCTGCAAACCATGAATCGCGGGTGTCATTGGTTGTTCCTGATTTACCCGCCAGTTTTAGACTAGAAGGTAAGCTATTATATGCTGCTTTACCTGTACCGTTGTTCATGACTTGCTGTAAGCCATAGTTCAGAACATAGGCAGCTGCTGGATCAACAGTTTGCTGAACTTCTAGTCCATAACGGTTGAGTGTTCTGCCATTTGGATCAACAACTGAGCGAATGGCTTTGGTTGGATATTTAAAGCCACCTGTGGCAAAGTTGTTGTAAAGACCCAAAACTTCCATTGGTGATAAGTTCACTGCACCCAAGAAAACAGATGGATAAGATGGAATATCACTGGTCACACCAAATTTGCGTAACTGATTGGTGAATGTTGCAATCCCGAATTCTTGCCCTAACCGTACAGCCGCAAGGTTATAAGAATGTTGTAATGCCTGTACCATCGGCACCATACCATGCTCACCACCATCATAGTTTTTAGGTGTCCAAGCCTTCCCTTGAGTTGGGATGCTAATAGAATTGTCTTGAATCGCGGATGCCCAATTATAACGACCCGATTCAATTGCACTGAGATAAATCACAGGTTTGAGTAATGAACCCACTTGGCGTTTGGCATCAATGGTACGGTTAAAGCCAGTAAAGTTTTGTGTTGAACCTACGGCTGCAACTAGTTCGCCATTGTCTGGGCGCTGAATCAGTACAGCACCTTGTAAATCGGCTAATACACGAGGATTACGTTTTGACAGGTTGTCTACGGTATCTTTAAAGCTGTTTTGAACCTTGGTTTGTGCAATCGGGTCAAGCGTGGTGAAAATACGTAAGCCCTGATTGGTCAGGTCAGACTCTTGGTATTCACTGCGTAGTTGACGGCGTACAATATCCATAAAGTCTGGGAAGCGATTTGGACCCAATGCAGGTTTTGCCACGACACCCAGTGGGCGTGCGCTTTCTTGTTCATACTGCGCTTGAGTTAGATAGCCCATCACCAGCATATTGTGCAAAACGGTATCGCGACGGTTTTTTGCCCCTTCAGGGTTACGCCAAGGATTATATAAAGATGGTCCTTGTACCAAACCAACCAAGTAAGCTTGTTGGGCAATATTCAGTTCACCTAAAGGTAGACCAAAATAAAACTGTGAAGCTAAACCATAACCATTGATGGAATAGTTACCATTTTGCCCCAGATGCACTTCATTTAAATATGCTTCTAGAATCTCATCTTTGTTGTAGTGCATTTCCAGCAATATAGACATTAAGGCTTCATTGACCTTACGCTTTAAGGTTTTTTCTGGAGACAAGTAGAAGTTTTTCACCAACTGTTGGGTGAGTGTTGATCCACCCTGACGTTTACCGCCTGTAATGTTGCTGACAATTGCCCGAGCAGTACCACGAATCGAAATCCCATGATGCTCATAGAAATTACGGTCTTCTGTTGAAATTAGTGCATCAATGAGAGGTTTTGGTACATTTTTTAGCTTGATGAGAACGCGGTCTTCGTTATGCTGCGGATAGATGCCGCCAATCAATAATGGTTCGAGACGAGTCATTCCTGTACTGGATGGTTTGGTCGTGCGCACGTCCTGCATTTGCTCATTACCAAAGGCAATATGCAAAACTTGTTCAGGCTCATTACTGTCGCCAAAGTCAAAGCCACGCGTATGTACATAGACGCTATTGCCATTTAGTACATAGCTGCCTGGTTGAGTATAACCATCGGCTTTTTTATAGCCCAGCATTCCTAGCTCTTGTAGAAAATCAGGTTCATTTACAGGTGCCTGATTGTATATTTCTAAAGGGCGTGCATATACTTTGGCAGGGATATCCCAACGCTGACCTTCAAATTTCTTTCGAATAACACTATCAATATGAATAACATACGCGCTAAAGACGAGAAATCCTACGATAACAACAATACAAAAAATCAGGGGAAATAAACCAAGACCGCGTTGTGACTTCATAAAAAGTGATAAGCTATCCGACATAAACCCTGTAATCATGCGAAGCTTTTATTTATTTTGCAATGATTATTCGTGAAACAATACAAAATTAAGCAATAATTTAGCGTTTTATCAGAGGCTTTGTATTGTTTTTTCAAACCTGAAACAACGTGTTATTATGGCTGCGAATCCGAACGGAGCGCTTGAGTTGGTGAAAATCTCACACAAGTCGTTTCGCAACATTGGGCTAATTGGACGACCAGAAAAAGCCGCTGTTGTAGAAACACTTTGTCTTATTTATGACCATTTGCTGAAATTGGGATTGCATCCAATTTTTGATGTTGAAACAGCAAAACTTGTCCCTTATCAAAATTGCCAGATTGTCAGCCGTAATCTGATGGGTGAAGTGGCAGATTTGGTTGTCGTTGTAGGCGGTGATGGTTCTTTATTACATGCCGCACGCGCACTGGTGAAGTACAATACACCTGTAATCGGGGTCAACCGTGGACGTTTGGGATTTTTAACCGATATTAATCCAGTTGAAGTGCTACAAAAACTGGACTTGGTGCTCAAGGGAAATTTCCAGCTTGATCGGCGTTTTTTGCTGGAAATGGAAGTTCGCACTGCAGGCGAAACTGTTTATAGTGCCATTGCACTGAACGATATTGTATTGCACTCAGGCAAGTCGGTGCATATGGTGGATTTTGAACTCTCCATAGATGGACAATTTGTTTACCGCCAGCATAGCGACGGTTTGATTGTTGCGACCCCGACAGGTTCGACGGCTTATGCATTGTCAGGCGGTGGTCCAATTATTCACCCAAGTATGGATGCAATTGTCTTAGTGCCGATGCATCCGCATACACTTTCATCTCGACCAATTATTGTTGGTGATCAAAGTGAAATCAAAATTACCGTCCGTAAAAACCGTATTTTACCGATGGTCAGTGCCGATGCGCAGCATAGCGTGGCGCTAAATGTCGGAGATGTTTTGTATATTCGCAAACATCCCTTTAAATTAAGCTTATTGCATCCACCTGGTTATGACTTCTATATGGCATGTCGTACCAAGTTGGGATGGCATCAGGATTTTGAAGCATTGCAGCAGCAGGAAGAGTCATGAATATTGAACAAATGCTCTCGGTCTTAGACCCCGAAATTGTACAACGTCTAAAAACAGCAGTTGAAATTGGTAAATGGCCTAATGGTGTTGCCTTGACCCAAGAGCAGCGCGAAATTTGTATGCAGGCTGTGCTGGCATGGGAATATAAACATTTACCTGAAGAAGAACGTACAGGGTATATTGACCGCGGTACGAAAGAAGAAGGTGAAGTGTGTGAAGATGATCATCACAAAAATGAGCCTGAATTTAAGCCAATTCGCTTTGTCTAAATAAAAAAATCCCCAAACGGGGATTTTTTTATGCCCAAGGTTTTTATTGATGACGAGTTTGCCATAAGGTTTGGGCTTTTTGCATGGCGGCGTTATAACTGTCCACTACACCCATGCTATATAAAGCAATACCCATGGTTTCAACCACAGCCATCTCACCATAGCTATGCTGTTGTTTGCCTTCCCAAACTGCTTTAAAGATATTTAAATCTAACTCTTCTTCAATTGCACTACGCTCTGGTGTGAGTTTAGGTAATTCATGTTCGTACATTTCACCATCACGAATGCCGCAAATTAAGGTCTTGGCATCGGGATTACGCTCGAACTCACCGCCTTCACCTTTAATTACGGCACTATTTTTATAGCCAAGAGTAAATGCTGCACGTTGGTGTGAACTCCGATAAGCAGGATGGAAAATCGCCTGTAACGTAGCTTTAGCGTTAAATGGATTAATTAAGCGTGCCAAGGTGTGAATCGGGGAGCGTAGCCCCATGACATTGCGTAAGCCGATCAATTCATCCAGTACAGGTGAAATCGCAGCGAGAGGTAAATAAGCAAAGTTGCGCTGTTTTAATTCTTGTTCAACGTCTTCTTGCGTATGGCAAATCGGATAATTGAGAAACTCTAAAACCTGCTCGGTATAGACGCGGTTTAAGGTATGACCTGCTGCACCATGCATCACCACGCGATAGCCATGTTGTGCCAGAGTCAGCGCCGCCAGTAAAAACCATGGATAATGTTTACGTTTACCTGCATACGATGACCAGTCCAGATCAACCTCAAGTGGATGGTAGTGAAGCTGATCTTTGGTGGCTTTTACAAAGCCTGCCAGTTCTTCGACCGATTCTTCTTTGACACGTAACAACATCAGAAATGCACCAAGTTGTACATCGAGCACATCGCCTTTAAGAATCATGCTAAATGCATCATAGGCTTCCTGAAAAGTCAGTGAACGCGCACCTGTTTTGCCTTTGCCAATAATACGAATGTACTGTGCAAAAGGATGCTCAAAGTCTTGATAGATATTACGTTTAGTTGTCATGATTGAATTGTGGGCAAATAAAAGATATTCAGCATACTAGCATAAGCTGTGCCAGAACCAAGTGTGGTTATATGGTGACACCATGACAAAAAGAAATGTGAAGGAATACTTCTTTTTGTGAACAATACCACTGTATTTTTATCTCGCCTGTGAATGTCGACGTTACAGTTGAGATTCAAGACGAGTGCAAGATCGAGATTGAGCTGGCTCTGGCTATAGTTGTTAAATGCATTGATCTATTCGAAAAACTTAATTTGCCACTTAGGATGTGATGACATTTCCCAGTTGAATGTGGTTATACTTGCAGGCAGAAAAAAACATGAGCACGGGGCGAAATGACATGATCCAAGATGATCAGAAAACGACTTCTCTGAATTTAGAACAATTACGTTCGGATATTGATAGCGTAGACCAACAGATTCAGGATTTATTGAATCGTCGTGCACGCTTAGCGGAAGCAGTTGCCAAAGCTAAATTTGCAACTGAAGAGAATCCTGTGTTTTATCGCCCTGAACGTGAAGCACAAGTTTTACGTAAAGTGATGGAACGCAATGAAGGCCCGTTGTCTGATGCGACCATGGCACGTTTGTTCCGTGAAATTATGTCAGCATGTTTGGCACTTGAAGCACCACAAAGCATTGCTTTTTTAGGCCCTGAAGGCACATTTACCCAAGCTGCAGCCTTGAAGCACTTTGGTCAGGATGCAATTGTGCGTCCAATTGCAACCATTGATGAAGTATTCCGTGAAGTTGAAGCAGGCAGCGCACACTATGGTGTTGTCCCTGTAGAGAACTCATCGGAAGGTGTGGTTAACCATACTCTAGATTGTTTTAAATCATCGAGCCTGAATGTGATTGGTGAAGTTGAATTGCGTATTCATCACCAGTTTTTGATATCGGAAAATACCCGTAGAGACAGCATTAAACAGATTTATGCCCACCAGCAAACCTTGGCTCAATGTCGCAATTGGCTGGATATTCATTATCCTGGTGTTGAGCGTGTCGCAATGACTTCAAATGCTGAAGCAGCGCGCCGTATTCGCAATGAATGGCATTCAGCAGCAATTGCTTCTGATATTGCGGCAACGATGTATGGTTTAGAAATCTTGCATAGCAATATTGAAGACAATCCTGAAAATACCACGCGTTTCTTGGTGATTGGCCGTGAGAAAATTCCTGCAAGCGGTAACGACAAAACCTCTTTATTGATTTCTGCGCATAACCGTGCAGGGGCATTGCTTGATATTTTAGAACCGTTTGCCAAGCACAATATTAGTCTGACCAGTATTGAAACCCGTCCAGCGCTTCCTGAAAAATGGGCATATGTGTTCTTTGTTGACTTGGAAGGGCATATTGATCAGCCAAATGTTGCGGCTGCACTTGATGAAATTCGCCCACTGGTTAAAGAGTTGCGTGTACTGGGTTCATATCCTGTTGCCGTGTTGTAATCTGCTGGTTGAGCATTTTTATCGTATTGAGCATAGAGGCAAATTTTGGTGGTAGTTTCAGAAACACAGCCCTTGTTTCATAAAGTGGCATTTATTGGGCTGGGCTTGATTGGTTCAAGTCTGGCACGTGTGATTCAGGCAGAAGGTTTGGCAACACAGGTTGTAGCATCAACACGTTCAGCCAAAACCTTGCAGGATGCAAAAGCATTAGGACTAATTCAAGAGGGCTATGCCTCTGCAATTGACGCCGTGCAAGATGCAGATCTCGTGGTATTGGCATTGCCTGTACAAGCCACTGAAAAAGTCTTGGTGCAAATTAAGCCATATTTAAAAGCCGATGCGATTTTAACTGATGTAGGTAGTACCAAAGGTAACGTGGTGGCTGCGGCACAGCGTGTATTTGGTGAGAGTCTGCCTGTGGGTTTTGTGCCAGGACATCCGATTGCGGGCAGTGAACACACGGGTGTACATGCAGGAAAAGTGGATCTGTTTGCACATCACAAAGTGATTTTAACGCCATTGCCAAGCAGCGCGCCTTGGGCAGTTGAAAAACTGATTACCCTTTGGCAGGCAGCAAAAGCCGAAGTGATTTGTATGGATGTGCAAAAGCACGATGAAGTGTTGGCGCATACCAGTCATTTACCGCACCTGATGGCGTTTAATCTGGTGGAGCAACTGGCAAACCGCGAAGATAATCTGGATATTTTCCGTTACGCCGCAGGTGGTTTTCGCGATTTTTCACGAATTGCAGCATCTGATCCACAAATGTGGCATGACATTTTCTTTGCCAACAAAACTGCAATTTTGAAAGCTGTCGATGGCTTTGAACAACAACTGGCGATTATTCGTGGGCTGATTGAAAAAGAAGATTCGCAAGCGCTGATGGGCTTACTCGGACATGCCCAAGCCGCACGTCAGCATTTTAACCATATGCTTGCCCAAAAACCTTTAATGGAGAAAGACAAGGTGACCCAACAATTTACCATTCAACCTCAACAGCATCGTTTTCAGGGAACATTTACCGTTCCGGGTGATAAATCGGTGTCACATCGTTCGATTATGTTTGGTGCAATTGCTGAAGGCACAACACATGTCACAGGCTTCCTTGAGGGTGAAGATGCTTTGGCAACCTTGCAGGCCTTTCGTGATATGGGCGTGTCGATTGAAGGGCCAAAAAATGGTGAAGTAACCATTCATGGTGTGGGGATGCACGGTTTGAAAGCGCCAGCAAGTGCGTTGTATATGGGTAACTCGGGTACCAGTATGCGTTTGCTTTCAGGTATGTTGTCGGCACAGAAATTTGATACGGTCATGACGGGTGACGCATCGTTGTCAAAACGCCCGATGGAGCGTATTGCCAAGCCACTGCGTTTAATGGGTGCACAAATCCAGACCACAGGTGAGAGAGGTACACCACCTGTCAGCATTACAGGTTCGCAAGCACTTAAAGGTATTCAGTATGATTTGCCAATGGCATCAGCTCAGGTGAAATCAGGGATTTTACTGGCAGGTTTGTGGGCAGAAGGTGAAACTTCAGTGACTGAACCTGAGCCAACACGTGACCATACTGAACGTATGTTGCGTGCCTTTGGTTATGAAGTAAAAACCGAAGGTAACCGTATTAGCTTGCAAGGCGGTGGTAAATTGGTCGGTACAGATATCCAAGTGCCTTCAGATATTTCTTCTGCGGCATTCTTTATGGTGGGTGCAGCGATTTGTGAAAATGCCGATGTCACCTTAGAAGCGGTCGGTATTAACCCGACTCGTACTGGCGTGATTGAAATTCTAAAGGCTATGGGCGCTGATCTTGAAGTGTTGAATGAGCGTATCGCAGGCGGTGAACCGATTGCCGATATTCGTATTCGTGCAACACGGACATTAAAAGGGATTCATATTCCTGAAGACCAAGTACCATTAGCGATTGATGAATTCCCAGCCTTGTTTATTGCCGCGGCATGTGCCGAAGGTGAAACGGTATTGACAGGCGCTGCTGAACTGCGCGTGAAAGAATCTGACCGTATTCAGGTGATGGCAGACGGTTTGCAGGCAATGGGTATTCAATGTACCCCAACTGAGGATGGTATTATCATTCAAGGTCAGGGTAAATCTGGCGACTGGTCACCAATCTTTAAAGGCGCTCAGATTGAATCGCATCATGATCATCGTATTGCAATGAGTTTTAGTATTGCAGGTCTACGTGCTGCTGAAGCGATCACGATTGTGGGTACAGAAACGGTTGCGACCAGTTTCCCAACCTTTACTGAACTGGCAAATCAGGCAGGTTTAAGCATCGAAGTCTCTGAATAATTCGACCTGTTTTAAAATTAAAAGCCAAGCATCTGCTTGGCTTTTTTATATCCGCAGTTCTCTTTCGGCAAGGTTTTACCTTGTCGGCTCATTTTGCAGTATAGTGAAACCAAACAGACTTATTTTCTTTACGAGACCAGATCATGAATGCCGTTGATTTTTCTCAACTCTCACCCAAAAACGTCTGGCAGCATTTTGCCACTTTGTGCCGTATTCCGCGTCAGTCCAAACAAGAACAACAACTACGCCAATATTTACAAGACTGGGCGAAAAACAAAGGCTTAGACACTTATGTGGATATTGTTGGAAATTTAATTATCCGTAAACCTGCAACCGCAGGCATGCAGCATAAAACTGGTGTGATTTTGCAAGGGCATCTGGATATGGTGACCCAAGCCAATCGTGGTACGGTACATGATTTTAGTCGTGACCCAATTCAGCCGATTTTGGAAAATGGTTGGTTGATTGCACCAAATACCACGCTTGGTGCGGACAATGGCATTGGGGTGGCGCTGGCGTTGGCTGTACTGGATGCCGATGATATTGCTCACGGGGCGATTGAAGTGTTGCTGACAGTCGATGAAGAGGCGGGCATGAGTGGTGCACGTTTTCTTGAAGAAAATGTCCTGCAAGGCAAATGGTTATTTAATATTGACACCGAAGAGTGGGGACAACTGTATCTGGGCTGCGCAGGTAGTCAGGATATCGAAGTCGAGCAAACCCTGACTTATGTGCAAACTGATGCCGAACTGACCGCAGTTGAAGTACAGGTGCTTGGACTTAAAGGTGGGCATTCAGGTGTCGATATTCACTTGGGGCGTGGCAATGCCAATGTGATTTTAGCGCAGTTTTTACAGCAGCATTTACCTAAACTGCAAGCACATCTGGTTGAGTTCTCAGGAGGTACAGCGCGTAATGCCTTACCACGTGAAGCGACTGCCAAGATTGCTTTGCCAAAATCAGAACTTGCCCAATTAGATGCTCTACTACAACAGTCTCAAATAGATTGGCGAATGCAACTTAAAGGTGTAGATGAGGCGATTGAATTGCGTGCTCAACCACTTGATGAAGTTGTCACTGAAGCGATTGCCTATGAGCAGCAGCAAGCATGGTTGGCCGCTTTGTCGAGTTGTCCGTATGGCGTGGCACAAATGAGTCAGGCAATGCCTGATGTCGTAGAAACCTCAAACAATATTGGGGTGGTATGTTTAAACCGTGAACAAGCCAGTGTACTGATTATGGTGCGTTCAATGGTCAATGATGAACTGGAAGCACATGCACATCGGATTCAGCAGCATTTTGAATATTATGGGTTGCATTCGAGCCTTGCGCCATTCGTTTCGGGTTGGACTCCGAACCCAGAATCAGCCGCTTTAAAATGTCTGCAACGCGCTTATCAGGATACTTTCCAGATTGAACCTGAACTTAAAGTCATTCATGCAGGTTTAGAATGTGGAATTATTGCCGAGCATTATCCTGACTTGCAAATGGTGTCTTTTGGCCCAGATATTCAGGGCGCGCATGCACCAGGCGAACGAGTTAAAGTGGATACAGTAGAAAAATGCTGGCAGTTATTGGTGGCTGCACTAGCAACTGTTGATTAAAAAAAATGCACCTGATCCGCACAGTGTCGCTGAGCTGATCAGGCGCATTTTGTTTTTTTATTGAACTCATGCTCCAAATGAATTGGGCATGTTTTTAGTATCTTCCCAGATGCAAGATATTCGGACTTTAACTTCTTGCCATACAATACGAATTTACAGACGAAGATATTGGCTAATCACTTGGCGAAGTGGTTTTAAATAACCTGTAAAGAAGTGGTTTGCCCCTGGAAAAATCGTAATGGGGTGTTTTTGCGGTTTTGCCCAAACAATTAAGTCACTGAGCAAGGTAATATCATCTTCTTCGCCATGTACAAATAACATATCACCTTGAATTTCAGGTGTTTGATAGTCACGTAAACCACGTACCATCGCTGTCGGTAAACCACATAACACCAACTGTTTTGGACGCTGTGCAACATCGAGTGCAGCATAACATTTGGCTAGCACATGCGCACCAAAGCTAAATCCACCTGCATAAAAATCAAGGTTCGGGTGCATCTCACGCAATTGTTGCAAGATTGCCAAAATATCGTCGGTTTCGCCAAAACCTTCTTCATGCAAGCCTTCTGTTTGTCCTGCGCCGCGGAAACTTGGACGGTACACAATACAGCCGCGCTCGGTCAAAATATTCGAGAGTAACATCGGGACTTTATGATGGGCTGTGCCGCCTTGTAGTGGATGCGGATGACAGACAATCGCAAAACTGCGAATTTCTCCCTGTGGTTGGTCAACAAAAACCTCAATTTTCCCAGCAGGACCTTGTAAAAAAATCGTTTCAGGCATAGAACTCAATGAGCTTAATTTTAAAGTAGGGGTCATGATTGTACCGATAAACGCCATCAGAAACACGGATTGGCGTTAGAAATAGGGGACTGATATAGTGGACAGAATATAGCAAAAATGAGGATGTCTATGCTGGCTTTAATTTCACCTGCGAAAACACTGGATTATGAAACTGCATTGCCAAACAGCAACTTTACTCAGCCACGTCTGCTTGATCAGTCTGAGCAGTTGATTGAGGTGTGTCGTGAATTGTCCGCATCGCAACTGGCAAGTTTAATGAGTGTCAGCGAAAAAATTGCACAGCTCAATGTCGCGCGTTTTCAGGATTGGCAAACCGAGTTTGATCTAGCCAATGCCCGCCAAGCCATTTTTGCATTTAAAGGTGATGTTTATACAGGTCTAGATGCCTATGTATTGAACGACCCACAACTGGATTTTGCCCAACAGCATTTACGTATGTTGTCAGGTTTGTATGGTTTGCTTCGTCCACTGGACTTGATGATGCCTTACCGTTTGGAAATGGGCACAAAACTGCACAATCCGCGTGGCAGCAACTTGTATGAATTTTGGGGCAAACGTATTACCAACCTGATCCAGCAAGATTTGCAGCAAGCCAACAGCAATATTTTGCTGAACCTTGCGTCGGATGAATATTATAAAGCGGTGAAAGAATCTGAGTTGGATGTGCAAATCGTCAAACCTGTATTCCTTGATCAGAAAAATGGCAAATATAAGGTAATTAGTTTCTATGCCAAAAAAGCCCGTGGTTTAATGGCACGTTTCGTGATTGAGCAGCAAATTCAACAGGTTGAAGATTTAAAAGCCTTTAATAGCGAAGGTTATTATTTTGATGCTGAAAACTCTAATGCCAAAGAGCTCGTATTTAAACGTGAAGAACAGGCAGCATAATGCTGACTTTTCAGCAGCAGTTTAGTCAGGCATGGCGAAAACTATTCGTACAGTTTTCGCCTGAGCACTGGTCATTGCAGCAACATGAGCAGTGCTTGGCAGAATTGCTGCAAGCTTATCAGGAACCACAGCGTGCTTATCATCAGCTTCAACATATCGTGGAATGTCTGGCGCTGTTTGAAAAAGTACAAAGTCAGATTGAGGATGGTTTAGCACTGCAACTGGCAATTTTCTTTCACGATGTGGTCTATCAGCCCCGTTCTGCAAGCAATGAACAGAACAGTGCCATGTGGATGCAACAACAACTGGTAGGCGCATTGCCCTAAACTCAGCTTGATAAGATTGCGACTTGGATTTTAGCGACACAGCAACATGCCACAGCACCTGAGTCAGATTTAGCCTATTTACTGGATATTGATTTGGCGATTTTAGGCAGCTCAGCTGTACGTTTTACCGAGTATCAACAGCAAATTCGGCAGGAATATATGTGGGTCGATGAACTGATTTATCAGGAAAAACGCACGCAAGTGCTGCGCCAGTTTTATCTGGCACAACCTTTGTATCAAACCCGATATTTTCAGCAGCACTATGAGCAGCAAGCCAAAACCAACTTGCTACAAACTTTAAATTGAGGTGAGCTAGTCCAGTGCTTTAAAAGCTTCGATGGCACGCACGCGACTGCTTTTCAGATCGACAATTGCTTTTGGATAGCCTAATCCAGCTTTATAGCCTTTGGCATAAGGCTCATGAATGTTTTTATCATCTAAAGATCGAAGTTCAGGCACCCAGCGACGAATATAATCCCCATTTGGGTCAAATTTTTCTGACTGACTAATTGGGTTGAAAATCCGAAAATACGGTGCTGCATCTGTGCCTGTCGATGCGCTCCATTGCCAACCACCATTATTGGCTGCCAAATCCCCATCAATCAGATGCTGCATAAACCATTGTTCGCCTTTACGCCAGTCAATCAGTAAATTCTTGGTGAGAAACATCGCGCAAATCATGCGTACCCGATTGTGCATCCAGCCTATCGCCAGTAATTGGCGCATACCTGCATCGACAATCGGGATGCCCGTTTTACCTTGTTGCCATGCGCTTAAACCTTCAGGATCATCACGCCATTGCAGTTGCTGGGTTTTAAGCTGAAAGGGCAGGTGCTTAGAGACTTGAGGGTAATCAAATAAGATGTGCTGATAAAACTCGCGCCAGAGTAATTCATCTAGCCAGGTCTGCTGTCCCTGATCAGTGAGTAAAAACTGCCCCTGCTGTGGGCGAAATAACGCCTGTACGCATTGGCGAATCGACAGAATTCCAATATTTAAATATGCTGAGAGTTGACTGGTGCCTGCTTGAGCAGGAAAGTCACGTTGTTGCTTGTAATCTGCCAGTACATCTTCTAAAAAATTATCCAGTTGCTGCTGTGCATGCAATTCACCAACATTCCAAAGTTGTTGCTGCTCAGAAGAAGTGGGGCTGTAACCCAGTTCATGCAGTTGAGGAATATTTTGTTCTTGTTCACTCAGCTCAAGTTGCAGAGGTATTTGAATGGCAATATTGGGATAGCAGGCAGGTAATTGCTGATTGAGCCGCTCGTAGCAGTTTTTCTTAAATGGCGTAAACACCTGATACGGCTGTCCTGACTGATTACGAATACTGCCCACAGGAAATAATGTGCGGTCTTGGTACAACTCCAGTTGAGCACCCGCTTGTGTCAAAAGGTCTTGACAGTGTTTATCACGTTGTAATTCATGCACACCGAATTCAACATTGGCATGGACTTTCTGAACTTGAAGACGCTCGCACAGTTTGAGTAACACAGAAGGAATATCTTGCCAAAGTGGCACAATCTGAACGATCAGCGGAATATTATAGTGTTGTAATTGTTGCTGTAACTGGCGTAATTGACGCAAATAAAAATCCAGTTTAATTGGCGCATCATCATGTAGTTGCCACTGCTTGGGAGACAAAATCGCGAGTGCGAGACATGAACCATTTTGACTACCATGCCATAAGGCGGCATGATCAGAAATCCGTAAATCTTGACGAAACCAAATCAGGGTAGGCATAAAATCAAATCAGTCTTAAGTACTTGATGAGTCAAAAATAGCATAAAAAAAGCAAAGCGCTAGGCTTTGCTTTTTAGATTTGCACTCGGCAAAACTTAGTGGTGGTGACCACCTGCACCGTGAACATGACCATGCTCAAGTTCTTGTGCAGTCGCATCACGCACTTCAACGATTTCAACTTGGAAAGTCAAGTCTTGACCAGCAAGTGGGAAGTTTGCATCAACGATGATTGTGTCACCTTCAACTGATTTAACAGTCACGATTTGTACGCCGTCATCAGTTTGAGCTTGGAACTGCATACCTGCTTCGATTTTCTCAACGCCTTGGAACATTTGCGCAGGAACTTCTTGTACGAGGTCTGGGTTGTATTCGCCATAACCTTCAGCAGCAGGAACGTTGACAGTTAATTTTTCGCCAACAGTTTTACCTTCAAGTGCTTTTTCTAAGCCAGGAATGATGTTGCCTGCACCGTGCAAATAGGCAAGTGGTTCGCCTTGAGACTGGTCAAGTGTTTCACCCTCAGCGTTTGTTAATGTGTAGTGGAATGAAACCACGTGGTTATTTGCAATAGCAGTCATGTTTGAAATCCATACAGAGTTTTAAAGTCACATCATAAAATGAAATCCTGAATTTGGGGAATGCAAATTCAGGATTTTTGATGATGTGCATTATTTTAAACGAATTTGGGGCTGATTTAAAAAATTCAAGCCTATTTTTCTTTCGATCTTACAACAGTATCTTCGCGGGAATCACTTTTTCTGCGAGGAAAGGGAGTAATTGGCATAACCAGTGCCAGAAGCGCTGGAAAATGCTGGCATATTCAAGCTGAACATGTGAAAGCACTGGAATATCTTCTAGCCATTGACCATTTTGGTACACCTTGAGCGTTGCGATGTGCACGTTCTGATTTAAAGGCGCGGTGAGTTGTTTCTGATTCAGGTTGACCTGAATCTGGGTTTTGGTCTCATTAATCGGTTCAATATTTTGCCCGTTATAGACTAAACGTCCGCTATTATTATTGAAGCTGCGCATGTCAATATTGATCGGCTGGTTGTACAAAGAAGTCGTCATAAACTGCGTGCTTTGCGGTACAACCTGATAGCTACGGATTTTCCCGTTCATGACAGGCAAGATCGCGATGGGTTGTTGTGCTTTAACCATCACTTCGTCACGGGTGTAACTATAAGCCAGATTCATTAAGCGATGTGCGACTTCGGCACGCATCACAGGACTGGTTGTTCCAAGTACCACCACAATCAAACGACGCTCTGGCATGTTCGGATTCATGGTTGGGCGTTTTGCAGTTAAAGCAAGGTTAAAACCTGCAGCACGGGTAAAACCCGTTTTTAAACCGTCCACAGTTGGATCTTGTTTGAGCAAGATATTGGTGGCGTGATGTGGATGACCATTCCATGAATAACTGGTCTGTTTAGAGTAACCCAAATAATCGGGAAACTGTTGAATCAGTGCATTGCCCAGTTTTGCCATATCTGCGGCAGAGGAATAATGCCCATCCATGGTAATTCCTGCAGGATTGGTAAAGTGGGTATCCGTCATGCCCAATGCTTTGGCTTCTTGGTTCATGCGTGCCACAAAATGTGGAAGATCACCACCAATCCGCTGTGCCAACGTCACAGCAGCATCATTGGCAGACATCACCACTAAACCCGTGAGCAATTGATCAACCGTGATTTTTTGTCCTGGGCGCAAGAACATTTGTGATTCATCAGGCTGAACGACATGCACCACGTCATTGGCAGTAATCACATCTGTCTTTTTGAGTTTGCCTGCCTTAATTTCTTGGAGCGTAATATAGGCCACCATCATTTTGGTTAATGAAGCAGGTGCACGCTGCGCATGGCTATTGTATTCAGCAATAGTTTGACCAGATTGAGGATCATAAATTGTCCATGCTGCGGCAGGTACAGATTCGGGATCAATATTCAAAATGGCTGCATGGGCAAAACCTGAGCACAATATACCTAGCCCTGCAAACCAAGAAATAAAACGTTTCAAAGGACAAATCCTGAGGAGATCAAAAGAAAGAGAAAGCTATCTTCCATGACAAAGATTAAAGCTAACTTGATTTACTTTATCTTCTGTATGGAATACTAGCAGTAGCGCATATTAGAGTAAAAAAATGCTAAGCTAAAGCCCTGCATAACCTGATTAAGATTAGAATTCCGACTTATGTTGCACTATCAAATAGAGTTTGACGATTACCAACAGCATCTCATTCATGTGACCTTACGTTTTGTTGCCAATCCGACCCAAGAGCTGTGGTTGCCGACATGGATTCCGGGCAGTTACCTGATTCGTGAATTTGCAAAACACATTGAATCTGTCAAAGCCTATGATGAGGCAGGGCGCGAGCTTAAAATCAGTAAATTTGAAAAGAATAAATGGCGTTTATTTAACACCGATCATGAGTTGATCACGGTTGAATATGATGTCTACGCGTATGATTTATCGGTACGCGGTAGTTATGTCGACCAGACCCGTTTTTATATCAATCCAGCGTGTGTGTGCTTAGGTCTCAAAGATCAAGAAGAAGCTGAATGTGAATTGGAAGTGTTCTTGCCCGATGAGTTTAAGCATTTTTCTGTAGCGACAGGCTTGGCATCAAAAAGCTTGGTGAAAGGGCGCTATACTTTAAAAGCTGACAACTATATGCAGCTTATCGATAGTCCATTTGAACTGGCGGATCAGACCCGTTTCAGTTTCGAGGCTGAAGGCATCCCGCATGAATTTGTGATTTCGGGTAAACATGCAACCAACGTTGAACGCTTACAGGCAGATATCCAAAAAATTTGCCAAACCGAAATTCAACTTTTTGGTTCTGCACCCTTTAAAAACTATGTGTTCATGACCATGGCTACAGGCAATAGTTATGGTGGGCTTGAGCATCCAAATAGTACCAGTCTGATTACCCCACGTGATGACCTGCCAAAAGCCAATGAACCACAAGAGCCATCGGAAGATTATCAACGTTTCCTCGGGCTTTGCAGTCATGAATATTTCCACTCATGGCTGGTGAAATATATTCGCCCTGAAAACTTTATGAATTATGATTTGCATAAAGAAAGCTACACTTCGTTGTTGTGGATTTTTGAAGGCTTTACTTCATATTACGATGATTTGATTTTGCTGCGCAGTGGTGTGATTTCACAAGCCTCTTATTTGAAATTACTTAAAACACAAATTGATCGTTATTTACAGAATCCAGGTCGTGAAGTGCAGTCTGTGGCTGAGTCGAGTTTCGATACTTGGATCAAATTCTATCGCCCAGATGAAAACAGCAATAATGCAGGAACCAGCTACTACAATAAAGGTTGCTTGGTTGCATTGTGTCTGGATTTAGGTTTGCGTTTACGTGGTTCAAGTTTGGATGCGTTAGTACGTAAACTGTATGAAAATGCGCAAAAAGGCATTCAAGTCAGCGAGCGTACCATTTTTGACTTGTGTGAAGAATTAACAGGTCACTCATGGTTAGAGCAAATCAACCATCTGATCTATACCACTGATGAATTACCACTGGATCAATTGTTCCCTGAGTTTGGGATCGAGTATCAAGTTAAAAATGACAAGACTCAGCCATTTGGTTTGAAAGTTGCCGATAAACCTGAGGGTGTGTTGATTCAACAGGCACGCCGTGATGGTGCAGGTGCAAAAGCTGGGTTGTCTGCCAATGACGTGATTGTAGCGATTGACGGCTTAAAAGCTTCTGAAAAACTGTTAGCGAAGTACGCCAAGCAGCAAGGTGAATTTGTGGTCCATGCCTTCCATCGTGATGAGTTGCTTCAGTTTACGGTAAATGCAGCTGAAACTGGATTGACCACAGTTGAGTTGAAAGTGGAAGATCAGGTAAAACTTGATGGTTGGTTGAACATTTAATTTGTCTGGATATTTAAGTTTATGTAAACCGATGCTCAGGCATCGGTTTTTTATTTGAATACCCCGATAAGTCGAATACCCATACGGACTAATCTGTAGTGGAATATCAGAGTGACCAATTGAATCATCAGCCACAAAAACAATGGGTACTGATACTGTACATTTTGCTGAAGTAACTCAGATTGTGTTTGAGTTTTTGTTGGCTAAAGTAGCTAAAGATGAGGTTTTTGTGGTCGAATGAATGACCCAATTTAAGTTTTTATATCGCTGACCAATATTAAATTAAAAAATATTGCGATACATTTTGTGCTTTAAAAGTTAAAATTAATGCGCTACAGTGAATCAAATTATTCGTGAACTCAGTAGAAAGTTGCATAATAATAGACGTAGATACGTGAAAAATCTTATAGTTATATCACTTATCAATCTGAATTTTTAAACAATCTTATTGAATATAGACACTGATGACCCAAAACAAGATTGGGTATTTTTTTTCGAAATGTCGTTATCACAAGATATATCGTTGACTGAAATGCCATGAGGGTCGATACTCTCAAGGTTTTTATTTAAGCACATTAGTGAGTAGAACTGGGCCACAAGCTCGGTTCTTGAAAAATCAATTTAACACAAGGGGCTATATATGGCTGGTGGAAAGTCAAACATCATTTACACACTGACTGACGAGGCGCCATTATTGGCGACCTATTCGCTACTGCCGATCATTGAAACCTTTACTAAGCCCGCAGGTATTCAGATTGTCAAAAGTGACATCTCTGTTGCTTCGCGTGTGCTCGCAGAATTTTCGGATTACCTAAGCGACGAACAGAAGGCACCTAACAACCTCGCAGAGCTAGGTCGTCTTACGCAAGATCCAGACACCAATATTATCAAACTTCCTAATATCAGTGCTTCAGTTGGTCAATTGATCTCATGTATCAAAGAACTTCAGTCTAAAGGCTATCCAATTCCTGATTATCCTGAGAACCCGACTACTGAAGATGAAAAAGCGATTAAGACTCGCTATGGTAAATGCCTTGGTTCTGCTGTAAACCCAGTATTACGTGAAGGTAACTCTGACCGTCGTGCACCTGCTGCGGTGAAAAACTACGCTAAAAAACACCCGCATTCGATGAGCGAGTGGAAACAGTGGTCACAAACCCACGTTTCACATATGGAACATGGCGATTTTTACCACGGTGAAAAGTCGATGACTCTTGATCGTGCGCGTAACGTGAAAATGGAATTGATCACAACAAGTGGTAAAACCATCGTACTTAAGCCAAAACTTGCGCTTCAAGATGGTGAAATCATTGATTCAATGTTCATGAGTAAAAAAGCACTTTGTGACTTCTACGAGAAACAACTCGAAGATTGTCGTGAAGCGGGCATCTTGTTCTCATTACACGTAAAAGCAACCATGATGAAAGTTTCACACCCGATCGTATTTGGTCACTGTGTGAAAATCTATTATAAAGATGCATTCGAGAAACATGGCAAACTATTTGATGAGTTGGGTATCAACGTCAATAACGGTATGTCAGTGCTTTACGAGAAAATCGAAAGCCTACCAGAATCACAACGTGATGAAATCATCCGTGACTTACATGCTTGTCAAGAACACCGTCCTGCGTTAGCGATGGTTGATTCAGCGAAGGGCATCACAAACTTCCATTCACCTAACGATATTATTGTTGATGCTTCTATGCCAGCGATGATCCGTGCGGGTGGTAAAATGTGGGGTGCCGATGGTAAGCAGTATGATGCTAAAGCGGTGATGCCAGAATCAACATTTGCTCGTATCTATCAAGAAATGATCAATTTCTGTAAGTGGAATGGCAACTTTGATCCGAAAACCATGGGTACTGTACCTAACGTTGGTTTGATGGCACAGCAAGCTGAAGAATACGGTTCACACGACAAAACTTTCGAGATTCCTGAAGCAGGTATTGCCAACATCACTGACCTTGAAACAGGCGAAGTGTTGATGTCACAAAATGTTGAAGAAGGCGATATCTGGCGTATGTGTCAGGTGAAAGACGCTCCGATTCGTGACTGGGTGAAACTTGCGGTAACTCGTGCACGTAACTCAGGCATGCCTGCGATCTTCTGGCTTGACCCTTACCGTCCACATGAAAATGAATTGATCAAGAAAGTACAAGAATACTTGAAAGAGTACGATACTTCAGGTCTCAATATTCAAATCATGTCTCAAGTACGTGCAATGCGTTATACGCTTGAACGTGTGGCGCGTGGTCTGGATACTATTTCTGTGACTGGTAACATTTTACGTGATTATCTAACAGACTTGTTCCCAATCATGGAGCTTGGTACTTCTGCGAAAATGTTGTCTATCGTTCCGCTTATGGCTGGCGGTGGTATGTATGAAACGGGTGCAGGTGGTTCAGCGCCTAAACACGTTCAGCAACTTGTCGAAGAAAACCACTTACGTTGGGATTCATTGGGTGAGTTCCTGGCTCTTGCAGCTTCTTTGGAAGAGATGGGCATTAAGGAAAGCAATGACCGTGTGAAGCTGCTTGCCAAGACATTGGATCAAGCGACTGGCAAGTTGCTCGACAGTGACAAGTCACCATCACGTCGTACAGGTGAGCTTGATAACCGTGGCAGCCACTTCTATCTATCGTTGTACTGGGCTGAGGCTCTTGCTGCACAAGACGAAGATGCTGAGTTGAAAGCTAAGTTTGCTCCACTTGCGAAGGCACTGGCTGAAAACGAAGAAAAAATTGTTGCTGAACTTGCTCAAGTACAAGGTAAACCTGCTGATATCGGTGGTTATTACGTGATTGATCAAGCTAAGGTAAATGCTGTAATGCGTCCAAGCACGACGTTCAACACATTACTTGCAGCTGTTTAAGTGAAATACAAAGTCGGCAATTAGGTCGATGATGTGAAAAAAAGCCGATGCAAATGCATCGGCTTTTTTGTTTTGTAATAAATATAAAATTGATGTAAAACGTTTACTTATAATTTTTTTAAAAAAAAGATGATGAAACTAGGAATAAAGCAATTAAAAGAGTTGGCTAAGTTAGCTGATAAATTCTTATTAGATGAGAATAGAAAAAATGAGTTAATAGAGTTTTTTAACATTCAAATTGAAACTTTATTCATATTTGAGAATGATTTTTGTAAGGGGTATTTTTATTACATTTTAGGAAACTGTAGTTCCGTAATTTACAGATATCAGAGTGAAAATTGGCACTCGCAGGATTTGATTAATACGGTTAATCTATATCAAAAAGCAGTCTATTTTTTAAGAAAAGAAAAAAATGTAACATTTTTGCTTTCATTTGCATTAACAAATCTAGGTAATTTTTTATCATCACAAGGCCGTTACTTTTGTGCACAACATTATTGGGACGATGCAATTAAAATTGATGAAAACCCTGTTGCTGTAATTGCTAAAGCAACCAATATTCTTTTTAGAACAGAGCAATTATATGATGATTCTAATAAGGAGGTTTATTATTTCTTTGCTAATCAGTTAATAACTCAAGCCTATAAAAAAATTGACTTTTTAGAACGAGAGCAAAAAATACCACTTCAACAAGGTCATCTATTGTATGTTTTTCATCAATGGTATGGAGAGAACTTTAAAGAAAATGAATTTGACTATTTAAAAGAATATAAACAAAAAACAAGTACAAAAACTGAATATCGTTATTTAAATTGGGTTGCCAAGAATAAACTATTTCTGAATAACCTAAATGACCTTTTGAATGAGGAAATAGTTTTTCAAGACACTTTAGAACTTTCATCAATGAGTTACGAGATTAATACTTCATTGAGTTTAAAAGAATCATTGGTATTCTATTCAAATTTTGATGAGTTACTGAATGAGTTCACCTATGCTAGGTTTTTAATCTTTCAATCATCTGAAATAAAGGTAGACTCTGAGCATTTTTACAATAAAACATACTTTCATGTTTACGATACATTACATGCTATAGATAATTTAAAAACTTCGCATATGAAATCTGCATTTAGAATTCTATATTCAATTTTTGATAAGATTTCATATTTTATTGCAAAGTATTTTAATTTATCTATTACAGATTATGAAATTAGCTTTAAATGGATATTGTATGAAGGAAGGTTAGATAAAATACGAAATAGATTCTTTGAATCCGAGAATTATTTCTTACATGCTTTATTTTATATATTAAAAGAGGTTGAGGTTGAACCTAAAAGGAAAAACAAAGACTCTATTGAAAACATGAATAAGATCGAAAATCTATCAAATCTGGAAAAACATCGATTAGCGAAAATTAGAAATCATTTGGAGCACAGGTCTTTTCGGATTGTTGATGATTTTGGATATAAATTAAATACAAAATATAATTCTAGCGAAGTGTTTAGTTATCAAGAATTATTAGTAAGAAAAGATGAATTAGAGAAAAATAATCTTCAAAGTTCTGATGAATATATTGAAGTTATAAATAATTTAAAGGAAAAAGAGATTAAATCTAAATATATTCTGGAAATGCCTCTTTCGGAATTTGAAGAAAGTTTAATGCACTTAACAAGACTTGCTAGAAACTCTTTGATGTATTTATCTTTGCTTGTACAGTATGAAGAAAAAAATAAGCCTAGGGATGGCAAACTCGTTTTAGAAAGAGAAGTCCCTTTAAAGTAAAAGCCCACTTTCGTGAGCTTTAAAAACTTAAATCTTAACGGCTATTACGGCTACGACCGCGCGGAGCTTTGGTATTTGGGCGAGTTGTACCATTGGTTTTACGACGTGGTTTTTCACTTTCATCCATCTGCCAAATGCGTTTGGTTCCTGTTTTTTTCTTTTCGCCTTCTTTCTTTTTCTGGTGCATTGGCTTGCCACCTGTACCACCTGACTTTTTCACGTATGAGCGCGACTGATATGGTCGTTCTTCTGGAACATCCCTAAAGTCAGGATACAGCAACGGCTCAATTTCTTTAGTTTCACCTGGTTGTAAACCGAGTTGAACCAAATCGATTGAACCGATTTTGGTGCGAATCAGACGTAAAGTCGGAAAGCCAACAGCAGAGGTCATGCGGCGCACTTGGCGGTTACGACCTTCACAAATTGAGATTTCAACCCAAGAGGTAGGAATATTTGCACGGTAACGTACAGGCGGGTTGCGTTCCCATAACCATTCTGGCTCTGAAACTTTAATGGCTTTGGCAGGGAGTGTCATGCCATCATTGAGCTCAATTCCTTGACGTAATTTTTCAAGAGCTTCTTCAGAAATGTCACCATCTACCTGAACTAAATACGTTTTGTATTTTTTATTTGCAGGATTTGTAATGAACTGATTGAGACCACCGTGATCAGTTAAAAAAACCAAACCTTCAGAGTCCATATCAAGACGACCAGCCAAACGTAAAGTTGGATCATCTACAAAGTCAGACATCGTCATGTGTGCTTCGTCTTTACGAAATTGGGAGAGGACGTCATAGGGCTTGTTCAGGATGACGATTTTCATAAAAAATGACTTCTTCTTTCAGATAACCACAGGAAACATTGAGTTTTATTTGAGCGAGAAATATTGTTATTTCTCATATAAATCTCAAAAATGATTTAATTCAATTAATCTATTATGCGATAAGAAAACAGGAAAGTATTGTCTATCGGCAATTATTTTTTTAATTTGCTAATTATAATAAAAGGGAGAACCGATACAATGGGTTATCAGAAGATCGTAGTGCCTGCAGATGGCAGCAAAATTAGTGTAAACGCAGATTTGTCACTCAATGTTCCCAACCAGCCAATTATTCCGTTTATTGAAGGTGATGGTATTGGTGTGGATATTACACCTGCGATGCGAGCTGTTGTCGATGCAGCAGTACAAAAAGCATATGGTGGCAAACGATCTATCGAATGGATGGAAGTCTACTGCGGTGAAAAAGCAGATAAAATTTATGGCACATATATGCCAGAAGAAACTTTTGAGGCTCTTCGCGAATTTGTAGTATCTATCAAAGGTCCACTCACAACACCCGTCGGCGATGGTATTCGGTCATTAAATGTCGCCTTACGTCAAGAATTAGACCTTTATGTATGTGTGCGCCCAGTGCGTTGGTTTGAAGGTGTGCCTTCACCTGTTCAGCATCCTGAACTCACCGACATGGTGATCTTCCGTGAAAATTCAGAAGATATTTATGCGGGGATTGAATGGAAAGCGGATTCTGAAGAAGCGAAAAAAGTGATCAAATTTCTTCAAGAAGAAATGGGTGTGAAGAAAATCCGTTTTCCTGAAGATTGTGGTATAGGGATTAAGCCTGTATCTAAACAGGGTACTCAACGTTTGGTTCGTAAAGCAATTCAGTTTGCAATTGACAATGATAAGCCAAGTGTAACGTTAGTGCATAAAGGCAATATCATGAAGTACACTGAAGGCGCGTTCAAAGAATGGGGTTACGAGCTTGCTGTAGAGCGCTTTGGTGGCGAGTTGATTGATGGTGGCCCTTGGGTGAAAATTAAAAACCCTAAAAATGGCAAAGACATCATCATTAAAGATGTAATTGCAGATGCATTTTTGCAACAAATTTTAATGCGCCCTGCGGACTACTCGGTGATTGCGACATTGAACCTGAACGGTGATTATATCTCTGATGCACTTGCTGCTGAAGTCGGTGGTATTGGGATCGCACCAGGTGCAAATATTGGTGGTGCAATTTCAGTTTATGAGGCAACTCATGGCACTGCGCCTAAATATGCGGGTCAGGACAAAGTTAACCCAGGCTCAATCATTCTTTCCGCTGAAATGATGCTGCGTGATATGGGCTGGGTTGAGGCTGCTGACCTGATCATTAAAGGTATTTCAGGTGCTATTGCGGCTAAAACGGTCACTTATGACTTTGAGCGTTTAATGCCAGGCGCTACACTTCTTCGTTGTTCTGAATTTGGTCAGGCGATTATTGAAAACATGGGCGAATAATCCCAGATGATTTGCTGCAAAAAGACCTCGCTATACGCGAGGTTTTTTATATTTAAGGTGATTTTGGTCGATCTTGTACGCTGACTTCTTCTCCAATCAAATAGAAGTTACCACCTGCAACATGATGCAGGCTACGCCACTCAGGATCAGCGTCTTGAAAATGCCAATGCCCATCGCGGAAAATTCGGTCATCTGCCCATGCACTGACCACTTCACCAATAAACAAATCATGTGCTTGTTGATTGTGTGGTTCAGGAATCAATTTACAAACTAGCCATGCTGAACAGCCCGCAACTAAAGGCTGCTCTGAATCTTCTAAGTAAAATAGCTTCACACCGCTTTGTTCTAGTTTATTAGGCATGTCATGCAGGCTGGTTGTACCAAGTTGATAAACCAAATCAATTTGTTTGTAGGTAGGAACTTGTAAAACAAAATAACCTGATTGCTCAATAATCTGACGGGTCATGGTACTTTTATCGAGAACCACAGTCACTTTTGCGGGTTTAAATTCTAGTGCGCATGCCCATGCAGCCGTCATGACATCACGTTGTTGCTGATGCTGTGCAGAGACTAAGACCGTTGCACCATGCGTCAGTAAGCGATATGCCTTTTCAAGCGGGACATTTTTAAAATGTGAGTTGGGAAAATAATTCATAAAGTGACAATCGTATAGGATTCGGTTAAAAAAGAAATGAACTCAATCACAGTAAAAGATTCTGCGGTTCATTAATAAATTAATTCTACCTAGAGAATGTAAAACAATGAAAATTTATCAAGTGGATGCCTTTAGTCAAAAATTATTTCAAGGCAACCCTGCGGCAGTGATTGTACAAGATGAATGGTTGTCAGATGAGGTAATGCAAAATATCGCACTTGAAAATAATTTATCTGAAACGGCATTTGTAAAACGAATTGATGATACTCATTATGCGATTCGCTGGTTTACACCTACGGCTGAGGTAGCATTTTGTGGTCATGCAACATTGGCAAGTGCTTTTATCCTGTTTCGTGAATACACAAAAGCCACAGAGATTGAGTTTGAAGTCAAAAACTTGGGAACATTTTATGTATCTCAAAGCATAGATGGCAAAATCAATATGAATTTTCCGATTCGTAAACCTGAATATTTGGAAGAATACCCAGAAATTTTAAATGAAGCGCTAAATAAGCCCATTCAAGCTGTCTATGTTAATTCACAGGCGTATGTCATTGAGTTGGAGTCTGCACAAGATGTACTCGACTTGGAGGTCGATTTTTTAAAGCTCAAAGCATTAGGCCGTATACATGCTGTGATGAAAGCACCGAGTTTGGATGTTGCGGTGACAGCAAGTTATGTGGGCGAATCTACCTATGACTGTATTTCGCGTTATTTTGCGCCAGAGATCGGGATTGATGAGGATCCTGTTACAGGTTCGATTCATACGGCAATTGTACCGCTATGGGCAGAAAAACTGGGTAAAACCGAATTGGTTGCGTATCAGGCATCGGCACGTGGGGGAGAGTTATTTTGTCGAATCTTGAATGATGAGCGTATGGAAGTTTCAGGATATGCCAAGCTCTATATGATTGGTGAGCTGTTTGTTTAAACACGCACAAAATAAGGAATAGCAGTCAAGATGCAACCGATACTGACAATGGCAAGGTTGCTATCAAAAAAATAAGGATAAACCATTAAGCTTAAGCCGCAGATGAAAGGTACACTGTGCTTTTGCTTTTTTCCGTAAATAAAATAGCCTAACCCGATTGAGCCAAAAATGACCCCAAGAAAAAGTTGTGTTGCATTCATGGTATTCGTTGGTTTGTAAATTTCTGTTTATAGTATGCTGAATTCTATAAGATGAAAAATTAATTTTGAGGAAGAAAAGGTGTCTGCAATTTTACCTGTTGCCCAGCGTGGAGAAGCTATTTTAACGCTTGAAGCGGCTGCCGTTGCACAAGATGAATTAAATAGTGACTGGCTTAAGCAATTAGCACTTGCGATGCAGGCAACCATGTTGGCGCGAAATGGTGTGGGGATTGCTGCACCGCAAGTCTATATCTCGAAAAGGGTGATTATTGTGGCGTCACGCTCCAATCCACGCTATCCAGATGCGCCAGACATGTCAGCAGTCACCATGATTAATCCTGAGATTATTGAATACTCAACAGAAACCTGTTTTGGTGAAGAGGGTTGTCTGAGTGTGCCTGAGCAGCGAGGGCAGGTGGAGCGCGCTTATGCGGTTAAAGTACGTTATTTAACGCTACAGGGTGAGCAGGTTGAACAATTTTATGAAGGTTTTCCTGCACGTATTGTGCAACATGAAATTGATCATCTAAACGGAATCTTATTTGTAGAGCGACTTTAAGTCGCTTTTTTTATATGGATAGACACGAAGCTCTAAATTTTAGGCATAAAAAAACCAGCTTACGCTGGGTTTTTTACTGGCACCATTTTAACAGTCTTAAAATGGTGCCCGGGGCCGGACTCGAACCGGCACGCTTTGTGGGCGGGGGATTTTAAATCCCCTGTGTCTACCTATTTCACCACCCGGGCTTTACCAAGATTGGAGGCGGAGGTCGGAATCGAACCGGCGTCCACGGAGTTGCAGTCCGCTGCATGACCACTCTGCCACCCCGCCTTGTCTTGGTGATGCACATATTAGCAACCTTTGAAAAAAAAACAATAGGTAATTCAGAGGATATGCACATAAAATCAACATCTAAAATAAAATTGGGCAAATTATCATGTATTATTTGCGGAATTGATTGATATCGGCCTGTGGAGACGTATTGTGGCATTGGTATTAGATGGTAAAGCGTTAGCAAAGCAAATTGAGGCAGATTTATCTGCACGTGTTGGAGTATTAAAGCAAAAATCTGGTCGTACTCCGATTTTGGCAACAATTTTGGTGGGGGATGATGGCGCATCGGCAACGTATGTTCGCATGAAAGGTAATGCCTGCCGCCGCGTGGGTATGGATTCAGTTAAAATTGAATTGCCACAAGAAACCACAACTGAACAGTTGTTGGCTGAAATTGAAAAATTAAATGCCAATCCTGACGTGCATGGTATTTTGTTGCAGCATCCTGTACCTGCACAAATTGATGAGCGTGCATGTTTTGATGCAATTAGCCTTGCAAAAGATGTTGATGGTGTCACTTGCCTTGGTTTTGGCCGTATGGCAATGGGCGAAGCTGCTTATGGTTCGGCAACACCAGCCGGCATCATGACGATTTTGCAAGCAAACAACATCGAAATCGCAGGTAAACATGCCGTTGTCGTAGGTCGTTCTGCAATTTTGGGTAAACCAATGGCGATGATGTTACTTCAAGCCAATGCAACCGTGACCATTTGCCATTCACGTACCCAAAACTTGGCTGATCTTGTGAAACAAGCAGACATCGTTGTTGGTGCAGTTGGTAAAGCTGAATTGATTCAAAAAGACTGGATCAAGCAAGGCGCTGTTGTGGTTGATGCTGGTTTCCATCCACGTGATGGCGGCGGCGTTGGTGATATCCAGTTGCAAGGTATTGAAGAAATTGCTTCTGCTTACACACCAGTTCCGGGTGGTGTTGGCCCAATGACGATTACCACTTTGATTCGTCAAACGGTTGAAGCTGCTGAAAAAGCTTTAGGTTAATTTTATTTATTGAAGTTAGACTGTTATTTGATACACGTAACCGTCATCCGCAATTGTTCGAGGCATGATTACATTAAAAATTTAATGTTTCTGCGATGCTTTCGATTGTAGGTAGTATTTGTCGAGTTTTGCGGATGACAATGGTTTTGCCTACTTTTCCCGAAAGAAAAGTAGGTTGAACTGAAAGTTACTCTAAGAATTCAAATCATAATGGAATGTCTCTGTTATGCTTGTTATAAAAATTAATTAAAAAAGAAATCTGATGAGCTGCACCTTTCAACTTACCAAAGCCCCTGAACATTTACTTCAAGCCTTACATCAAGTCATCCCTCATTGTGACTTACAACCACAACAGTTACCCAATACGCAGATTTCATTGTGGTTGATACCGCCTGTATTTCCGACTGAGCGTTTGGATGATGAAGTGATTCAGCGCATCTGGAATGATACACCCTATTGGATCTTTTGCTGGGCTTCGGGTTTAGCGATGGCACAGTGGTTACTTGCAGAACCTGAGCATGTTAAAGATAAAGTGGTTCTGGATTTTGGTGCAGGTTCAGGCGTGGTGGCAATTGCTGCAAAAATGGCTGGAGCAAAACGAGTAATTTGCTGTGATATTGATCAGGTTAGTTTAAATGCTTGCCGTGAAAATGCTTTGCTTAATGGCGTAGAGCTCGAATATCTGGACGATTTATATAAAGCCGAGCCTGTGGATATTTTACTCGCGGCAGATGTTCTCTACGATCAATGCAATCGTTTTTTCTTGGATGAGTTTTTAAAGTTTGCCCCAGAGGTTTGGGTAGCAGACAGTCGAGTGAAAAATTTTAGTCACCCACAATATCAAAAAATATATGAACGTAGTGCTACGACTTGGCCAGATTTAGATGAAGCTAAAGAGTTTCGTAATGTAAGTTTTTATAAGACGCTGTAACCCATCAGCGTCTTATTGATGTGCTGTCTAACTTAGATTGAACAGCGGTAACGGATGACAGTTAGTGTGCTTGGACGAGTTTGCATAGCATTGCGCATTGCATAGTCATCATCATTGTTATTGGTGCTGGTATTGCTCAGACCAAATGTGGTGTGTGTTTTACCAATTTGTACGCCATTGCTTACTGGGATGCTTGCAGGGTTGGCAATCTCATTAGTACTTAAAATTTCAATTTTATAATCTTGGTTTGCACCCAGAACTTTCTTACAAGCATTTTGTAGCTTATTCTGATTAGCAACACGATTGGCATGAACAGCAAGCGTATAACTAATAATGGCACTATTTTCTGTTTTACTTTCAACCTGATAGCCAGAGTTCCCATTGTAACTTTGTGGAACGTTCTGGCAAGCTGTTAGCCCAATAGCAAAAGCGCTCAGACCCAATAATTTCAATGTCATTTTCATGAGGTTAAACCTTTGTCATTTCTTTACAGTATGCCATAGCTCGGTTGAATACTCATTAGATAAAACAAATATTGTCGGCTGGGTCTTGAGAGGCCTCATACATATTTACACAAAATAAAATTGGATTTTTCACACAAAGTGTCTTTATTTTAACTTAATCGGTTTGTGATTCGATAGGATTAAGTTGAGTCATGCTACTGAAAGAAACCCATGATTTAATCAAGGAAAAATGATTCAAAATTTAGCAGGATAGGCTTCTTTGACTCTAATGATTTTACTTCTTTATCGGGGAACAAAGAGGGATTAAATCCTCATGAAAGAAGCCCAATAATAAAGAAAAATAAGCTAGCCTGCTGAGATAAACAACGAGGGAGTGTGATGCTATGAGTGAAGGTGTATATACCACAGAAGAAAAGCGTAAACGTATTTTTGGTATTGTTGGCGCTGCTTCTGGTAATTTGGTTGAGTGGTTTGATTTTTATATCTATGCAGTTTTTGCAGTTTATTTTCAGCAAGCACTGACATCGCCTGATATGGCATCGACCACGAAGCAAATTTATATTTGGGGGGTATTTGCAGCGAGTTTCTTTATGCGCCCCATAGGGAGTTGGCTATTTGGTCGAATTGCTGATAAGCATGGGCGTAAACGTTCAATGGTTATTTCGATTTGTTTAATGGCTCTTAGTTCATTTTTATTTGCGATGTTACCTACCTATGAGCAGGTGGGAATGGCTGCTCCATTTTTATTGCTTCTTGTGCGCCTATTGCAGGGATTGTCAGTGGGTGGGGAATATGGTGCTGTTGCAACATATATGAGTGAAATCGCTTTAAAAGGACATCGGGGATTTTATGCCTCATTTCAGTATGTGACGCTTTCGGGGGGGCAACTCCTTGCTAGCTTACTTGGTGTGATTTTGCTTTTCTTGATGAATGAGCAGCAGCTGGAAAATGGAGGTTGGCGGATTCCGTTTGTTGTGGGTGGGATTACCGCACTTTTGTCGTTACTGGCACGTAGTCGTTTGGTTGAGACATTGGCGAATGAAGACAGCCATCATAAAGAATCTGGAACACTTAAGGCTCTTTTTAGAGATCACTGGCAGTCATTTTTACTGGTGGTTGGTTATACTTCGGCAGGCTCTTTATCTTTTTATGTCCTCACAGTTTATTCTAAAACCTATTTAACCAGTCTGGGGATTGCTGCCAAAACAGTGGGCTATATGATGACAATTGCACTGTTTGTGTATATGTTGGCTCAGCCTGTATTTGGAGCGATTGCGGATCGTATTGGTCGTCGTGCTGCGATGCTAATTTTTAGTGTTTCTTTGGCAATTTGTATTTATCCAGTCATGGTGATTGCAATGCCTGCATTTAGCAGTTCACCTGTCATAGTAACGCTAATGCTGATTTTCCTGATGTTGCTACTGAGTTTTTATACATCTATTAGTGGTTTGATTAAGGCGGAAATGTTTCCTCCACATGTACGCGCACTGGGAGTTGGTTTTTCCTATGCTGTTGCCAATGCAATTTTTGGGGGATCAGCGCCTGCTGTGGCTTTGCAATTTAAGGAAGTAGGGCATGAATATACTTTTTTTGTTTATGTCATTGTGATGCTGATTATTTGCTTCTTCTGTAGTTGGAAATTGCCAAAAGAACCTGAATATTTGCAGCATGATCATTAATAAGAGCATGAGACAATAAAAAATGCCAGTGGATCAAACTCACTGGCATTTTTTTAATAGTATATGTGCAGAAAACTTAGAGTTCTTGACCATTTGCTAAACGGCAGTTTGTAGCAGATGGGGATTTCCATTGAATGGCTGTACCTGCAATCACAGGTCGTACAAAGCGCCAAGGCCAGAAGCCGAAGCGTTGACTCGCACGATAATGAATCACGGCATCGGCATGGTATTTTTGAGTAGTTTCATGTAATCGAGGATATAAGTCCGTAACACTGCCATAAGTGCCTTTGGCAATTTTAATGCGTTTCACAACTTTATAGGGTAAATCACTCGGTGGTGTATCGGTCATGACACAGAGGGAACCTTTTACAGGCGTGCTGAGTTGAGTTGATATATTAGGGTTGGTAGTGGGAGTTGTTTCTGCATGTGTAGTTGCTGCACATACTAAAATGAGTGCAGTAAAAGGGATGGATTTTTTCATATTTAACTCAGTTGAACGTATTTATATTTTAAGTAAAGTATTAAAAATATTAGAATAAAAAAAGACCACATGGCGTGGTCTTTTTTTTATGTCGATTAAGCGTTTACATTTTCAGATTGAGTTGCTTGAACCGCTTCTAAAAGTTCAGCTTGACGTGCTTTTAATGCTTTTGGTAGACGATCGCCGAGTTTGTTGAATAACTCAGTGTGGCTTTCGATTTCTTTAATCCATAGCGCTTTGTCTTGAGAAGTTACTTTCTCAAAGTCAGCTTTAGAGAAATCTGTGCCTGTCCAGTTTAAGTCATCATAAGTTGGAACGAAACCGATTGGGGTTTCAACCGCGTTAGCACGGTTTTCACAACGGTTGATGATCCATTCAAGAACGCGCATGTTTTGACCGAAACCAGGCCATACGAAGTTGCCATTTTCGTCACGACGGAACCAGTTTACATTGAAGATTTTTGGTAATTTGTTGCCAGAAGCTTGCGCTTTTGCAGCAACTTGTTCACCAAGCTCTAACCAGTGGCTGAAATAATCCGCCATGTTGTAACCTGTGAATGGAAGCATTGCAAATGGGTCACGGCGTACAACACCTTGTTGACCAACTGCCGCAGCAGTTGTTTCTGAACCCATAGTTGCAGCTTTATAAACACCGTCAACCCAGTCAAATGCTTCAGAAATTAAAGGAACAGTGTCTGCACGGCGACCACCGAAGATGAATGCAGAAATTGGAACACCTGCTGGATTTTCCCAGTCAGCGTCGATAGAAGGGCATTGACCTGCTGATACCGTGAAACGAGCATTTGGATGCGCAGCTTTTTCACCAGCAACGTGTGGCTGACCTTTCCAGTTAGTTAGGTTTGCTGGAACTTCTTTAGATAGACCTTCCCACCATACTTGACCATCTTCAGTCACAGCAACGTTGGTATAGATTACATCTTTATGCATGGTTGCCATGCAGTTCGGGTTGGTTTTGGTATTTGTACCTGGTGCAACACCAAAGAAGCCTGCTTCTGGATTGATTGCGTATAAGCGACCATCTTCACCTGGTTTGATCCAAGCGATGTCATCACCTACAGTTTCAATTTTCCAGCCTTCGTAGCCTGCTGGTGGAATCAACATTGCAAAGTTGGTTTTACCACAAGCTGATGGGAATGCCGCAGCAACGTAGTGTTTTTCGCCTTGTGGGTTAGTGATGCCCAAAATAAGCATGTGTTCAGCTAACCAACCTTGTTCGCGACCCATCACAGAAGCGATACGTAATGCTAGGCATTTTTTACCTAACAAAGCATTGCCGCCGTAACCAGAACCGAAAGACCAGATTTCACGAGTTTCTGGGTAATGAACGATATATTTTTCTTTGTTACAAGGCCAAACAACGTCTTTTTGACCTTCAGCAAGTGGCGCACCGACAGTGTGAACACAAGGAACGAATTCGCCATCTGTACCTAAAACATCATAAACTGCTTTGCCCATGCGTGCCATTTTACGCATGCTGACTGCAACGTAAGGAGAGTCAGTGATTTCGATACCGATATGTGCGATGTGGCTTCCTAGTGGACCCATTGAAAAAGGAACCACATACATGGTGCGTCCTTGCATTGCACCATCGAACAGACCGTTTAATTTTTCGCGCATAACTGCTGGGTCTTCCCAGTTGTTAGTTGCGCCAGCATCTTCTTTTTTTGCAGAACAAATAAAAGTACGATCTTCAACACGAGCAACATCTGAAGGGTCAGAATTCGCCAAATAAGAACCAGGGTGTTTTTCTTCATTCAGCTTTTGCATGGTGCCGTTAGCAATCATCAAGTCGATTAGACGTTGATACTCTTCTTCGCTGCCGTCACACCATTCGATTTTTGCTGGCTTGGTTAATTTAGCAATTTCTTCCACCCACGCAATCAGCTTAGGGTGACGAACGAATTCTGGTGCATTCACTTGGGTCATGTTGATGCCTTTGAGATACAAAAAAACAAAACACACATTCAATATATGATCAACCCTTGATCATGAGTGTGTTAAAAAGTTTGCGTATTAAATCACAAAAGTTCTCAAATTTTAAGATGTTTAAAAACTGATCTTATAGGAAGTTGTGAGTAAAATTTATAAAAAAATCTTTAAAATCATTATCTTGTGTTTTTTATTTGCGACTATTCATAAAATAAATTATGAAAATAAAATCATTTATTTTGCAAATATGTATTTAAATTAGTGGTTTACACAGTGCGTAAAAAAGCATAAAAAACTGAAAAATTGCAAAAGTTTATGTAGTTTTTTTACATAAACACACTATTTCTTTCAAATGAAATCCAGACAATTAAAGATAAACCAATTTGCATCATAATAATTATACTATGCTAAAACCGCTCTCTATTATCTATAACCAAAAGTCAGGTTTTCATACTGCACAGCAAGAGCATGTATATGCCGAAATTATAACTATTTTTTCTAAATATAATTTTGAAATTCAAATATTTGAATTTAATGATAAGCACTCTATTGATACCTTGATGCCACAGGTTTTACAACGCCATAGTCATACGGAAAACCGTGGAGTTGTGGTGGTTGCAGGAGGGGATGGAACCTTAAATGCTGTAGCAACTTATTTATTACATACAGAAATTCCTTTGGGGATCTTGCCTATGGGAACTTTTAATTATGTAGCCAGAGTGTTAAATATTCCCTTAGATTTGAGTGAAGCAAGTAAAATCATTGCAACTGGAGAAATAAATAAAATTCATGTCGCAAAAATGAATGAACATATTTATTTAAACAATGCCAGCCTTGGCTTATATCCATTATTTATTGAGAAGCGTGAGCATTACAATCGGTTATTTGGTCGGTTTGCTTTACATGCTTATACTTCAGCGTTAGATGTATTGCTGAGGCGACATCGTGAATTAAAATTAAAAGTTGTTGTAGATGGTGATCAATATCCAGTTAAAACACCGTTGATATTTTTTGGTAATAATCACTTGCAGTTGAAAGAGCTGAATTTGAAAATTGCCCAGTCGGTACAGCAAGGCAGGGTTGCGGGCGTGATTGTTGCCAAAAGTAATAAAATCACCTTATTGAAATTGCTCTTTCAGCTCTTAAAAGGAGATATTGAGCAGGCAAATGATATTTATAGTTTTGCTGCCGAAAAGGTTGTCGTTCATGCGGCAAAAGGTAAAAAGCTACATATCGCAATAGATGGTGAAATCGTGGAAGAATTTGCACCTTTAGAATTTTCTGTTATGCGCGAAGCACTCAATGTGATGGTACCTGCTCATGTTACTTCATCTGTCTGATTTGCATTTTGGCACAGAAAAACCAGAGTGTTTGCTGGCAATACAACAGTTTTGTCGTGAGCATTCGATAGAAGTCATTGCCGTAAGCGGCGATTTGACTCAGCGTGCACGTTTTTTTCAGTTTCTAGGCTGCAAGTATTTTCTGGAGCATTTGAACTTACCTTATCTGGTTGTTCCTGGAAATCACGATATTCCGCTATATCATGTATTTAATCGGTTATTTAGCCCATTTACCCGTTATCAGGCATTTTTTGGTTCGTTGGAAAGTGTCTTGGAGACCGAACATTTTTATTTGGTTGGGGTAAACAGCATTCGGCGACGTTATCATACCAAAGGGCATATTTCCTTAGAGCAGATTCAAGAGATCGATGCCAAATTACAGGCTGCGCCAGCCAATAAATTAAAAATCGTGGTGGTGCATCAACCTTTTTATACCTCTCCTGAAGATGGTCATGCCGTGAAAGATTGCCCAGTACTTGGGCGTATGGCACTTGAGATTTGGGGCAAGCGGGGAATATTTGCGCTGTTGCATGGGCATTTGCATCAGACAGCACAATATGATTTGAACCAGATCTATGATTTGAAGCTCAAGCATCCTGTTTTTGAAATTCATGCAGGAACTGCAACCTCTCATCGTTTACGCAAAGGTGAACCGAATAGCTTTAATGTACTGACATCGCAAGGTGAGTTGCAACGCTATTGCTTTGATGCTGTAAAACGCCAATTTGTTCTTAAATGATCCACGCTAGAAAAAAATATTGGGTTTTAGACTAAAAAAACTGCAAAAAATGGGATTTTTTTTGAAATGCCCCTTGAAGCCTTGTTTTCTATCCCCAAAAAAATGACATCACAAACACTTATTGATGATGGCACATAGAAATTATGAAAAGTGCCGTTTTTAATTGAAACAAAACTTAGTCTGATGGAGTTTTATATGAGCAACATTCGCCCATTACATGATCGTGTAGTTATTCGTCGCGTTGAAGAAGAAACAAAAACTGCAGGCGGTATCTTATTACCAGGTTCAGCAGCAGAAAAACCATCTCAAGGTGAGGTGATTGCTGTCGGTAACGGTCAAATTACAGATAATGGCGTTCGTGCATTAGATGTAAAAGTAGGTGACAAAGTATTGTTCGGTACTTATGCAGGTACAACTGTAAAAGTAAGCGGTGAAGAACTTCTTATCATGAAAGAGTCTGATATCTTAGCTGTTTTGGAAGGCTAATTTTCAACCATTCATATCAGATCAAGTAAAAGCAAAAAATTCGGAGTAAATAAATAATGTCAGCTAAAGACGTAAAATTTGGTGATTCAGCTCGCTCTAAAATGATTGCAGGCGTAAACATTCTTGCAGATGCGGTTAAAGTCACTTTAGGCCCTAAAGGTCGTAACGTTGTAATTGACCGTTCTTTTGGTGCACCACACATCACTAAAGATGGTGTTACTGTTGCAAAAGAAATTTCACTTAAAGACAAGTTTGAAAACATGGGTGCTCAACTTGTTCGTGAAGTATCTTCAAAAACCAACGACATCGCGGGTGACGGTACTACGACTGCAACTGTACTTGCACAAGCAATTTTGAATGAAGGTATCAAGTCAGTGACAGCGGGTATGAACCCAATGGACTTGAAACGTGGTATTGACCTTGCGGTTAAAGCATTGGTTGCTGAAATTAAAGCAACTTCAAAACCTGCATCTGATACTAAAGCGATTGAACAAGTAGGTTCGATTTCTGCGAACTCTGATGAAACTGTGGGTAAATTGATTGCGCAAGCAATGGAACGCGTTGGTAAAGAAGGCGTGATCACAGTTGAAGAAGGTTCAGGCTTTGAAGATGCGCTTGATGTTGTAGAAGGTATGCAGTTTGACCGCGGTTATATCTCTCCATACTTCGCAAACAAACAAGACACTTTGACTGCTGAATTAGAAAACCCATTCATTCTTCTTGTAGACAAGAAAGTTAGTAATATCCGTGAGTTAATCACTGTATTGGAAGCTGTGGCTAAAACAGGTAAACCACTTCTTATCATCGCTGAAGATGTTGAAGGTGAAGCGCTTGCAACACTTGTTGTCAACAACATGCGTGGCATCATTAAAGTATGTGCAGTGAAAGCTCCTGGTTTTGGTGATCGCCGTAAAGCAATGCTTCAAGATATCGCGATTTTGACTGGTGCTACTGTTATTTCTGAAGAAGTGGGCATGTCTTTAGAACAAGCTTCTCTTCAAGATTTAGGTACTGCACATAAAATCACAGTTTCTAAAGAAAACACAGTGATTGTTGATGGTGCTGGTGATGCTGCTCAAATCGCTGAGCGTGTTCAACAAATCCGTGCGCAAATTGAAGAATCTACGTCTGAATATGACAAAGAAAAACTTCAAGAGCGTGTTGCTAAATTGGCAGGCGGTGTTGCTGTTATCAAAATTGGTGCTGCAACTGAAGTTGAAATGAAAGAGAAAAAAGACCGTGTTGACGATGCGCTTCATGCAACGCGTGCTGCGGTTGAAGAAGGTGTGGTTGCTGGTGGTGGTGTAGCGCTTGTACGTGCTGCTAAAGCGCTTGATGGTGTAGTTGGTGCAAATGATGACCAAAACGTAGGTGTGAACATCCTTCGTCGTGCAATCGAAGCACCACTTCGTCAAATCGTAGCGAATGCAGGTGATGAGCCTTCAGTTGTGATCAACGCTGTGAAAAATGGTGAAGGTAACTTCGGTTACAACGCTGCAACTTCTGAATATGGCGATATGTTGGAAATGGGTATTCTTGATCCAGCGAAAGTAACACGTTCTGCACTTGAGCATGCTGCATCTGTAGCAGGTTTAATGTTGACAACAGAATGTATGATTACTGACATTCCAGAAGACAAACCTGCTATGCCTGATATGGGCGGCATGGGTGGTATGGGCGGTATGATGTAATTCATCATCGGTTCTTACTAAAAAATCCCCGCATCATGCGGGGATTTTTTTAACCTTATTTTTATGCTTTCTTACTCTTTATTTAAAAATTAAAAAATTGTTATTTATGTGAAAAATTAAAAAATTAGCTTTAAGAAGTCTTTTAAAATTAAGCTTTTTTTAAGCTTAAGAGATTACTCTAATAAATATGGGAATTATGCTGTAGTTTCCTATTTTGGCCATACTCCTTACTGACAGAGTATGGCTTTTTTTTTGCCTAAAAATGGCGAAATATACTTTTGAACATTTCAAAGCATCTATGTTTTGTCATGCAGGTTTTGCTGATGAGTCAGGTTGAGCATAATCTTAGAATCAAAACGAATAACTTAATCAATAAATAATCAAATTTTCATTTGAATAATCAGGCTTAAATTTTTATTGCGGCTGTTGATTTTTGGCAATTCTGTTTGATTTTCAACACTGTGTTTGACTGTATTTGTTGTCATTTCAACATGTTTCGTTTTGTTTTTAATAAATATTTGATTTTAAACAAAATAATACTTGGCATGCTAATTGTTATAAATCCTCATGGTTAAGGCTTATGTTCCCTTGTGCAATAAAGTGCAAAGGAGTCACATGAATCCGGAGGAAAAGACTTGGTATGTCAAATTCATCGTTTCAGCATTTTGTAAGTTTGCTGTTGAGTCATGCTCAGCAGAAACCTAAACAGGTTGCAATACGGCAAAAGCAGTTCGGCTTATGGCATACATGGTCATGGCACGATGTACTTGAAATAAGTGAACACTATGCTAATGCATTGCACGGGTATGGCTTTAAAAAAAACCAATCGATTTTGCTACTGAGTCAGTTGAATATTGATGTAATTACCATAAGTCTTGCTGTACAGGCTTTAGGTGGAAAAGTTCAGTTCGTTGACACTGATCTGGATACTTTAACATCTGAACAAATTTTACAGTATTTTCAGCAATTGCGGCCAGAGTACGCAGTGGTGGAACATTTAGAACAATTAATCCCATTGCAGCAATTTGAAGATTTACCGCTTTATATTTTTTATCTGCAACAGAATCATCTAACCCCGCCTGAATATGAACATATAGTTTCCAGCCATCAACTATTGGCAAAAAATCAAGATCAGCGTCAGATTAAATTCGAAAATATTTTATTTGAAAACCAGCAGATTGCATTTAGTTTTGAACGATTTTCTGAGTCTGAGCATTTGCAAGTGTCCTATCGTCATCAGGAATTGATTGCTCAAGCACAGCAAATGGCACAGTTATATCAGCTAGATAGTTTGGATCAGGCATCTGTTGCAAGCGCATTTGGAAATGTACAGAAAATGCGCTATGTCTGGTCAGTTTGGCTGTATGTCGGTTTTACTTTGAATCTTCCAGAAACATTGGAAATGCTTGATCAGGATCAGCAGGTGATTGCACCTACGGTGTTATTTGGAACTCAATTTGATTATGAGCAATTGTATCACTTGATATTACAGCGGCTTCCATCAGAACGATCTATTTATTCTCGAATTTTTCAGCGGATATTAAATACACAAGATCAGGGACTAGCCCTTTCTTGGTCAGAGAAATGGGTACTGGGTTGTTTTCGCCAAGTCATTTTAGAAGAGTTTGGACTTTCTTATTTGAAAACAGCCGTTGTTATTGGTGACCCTGTTTCTGATGCGGCACAGGCATTTTATGCGGCACTGCGAATCAATTTGTGTTTTTGGGAATCTGATCCAGTTTGGCATAGTCGGTCAAATCTCGAAGAAAGATTAACGTCTATGGGTCTTGAGCCTGTAAAAATTGATGGATTAGGAGCAATGTCATGACATTGGTGGATGCTCAAGCATTATTGGAATTACAAGAAATTGATCTGGCCTTTGGAAAGTCATCTGTTCTCAAGAACTTAAGTTTTTCCGTAAGCAAGGGGGAAATTTGTAGCTTGATTGGCCCAAATGGAGCGGGAAAAAGCTCTGTAATTAATATCATTAATGGTCTTTATCAACCTCAGCTAGGGCAAATTATTTTTTCTGGCCAAATGTTGTCGGGGTATTCGGCAACACAAGCACCGCATTTAGGTATTGCACGTACCTTTCAAAATCTCGCTTTATTTAAAAATATGTCAGTTTTGGACAATGTTCTGACGGGGCGAATACTCAAAAGTCAGTCCTCTTTTTTAGCGGTATTACTTAACTTACCTCAACAGAAAAAATATGAAAATCAACAACGTGATCAAGTTGAAGTATTGCTTAAGCTTTTAAAGCTTGAAAGATATCGGCATAGCATTGTGAGTACATTGCCTTATGGGTTGCAAAAGCGGGTTGAGCTGGCAAGGGCACTTGCATCAGAGCCGAAATTACTATTGCTAGATGAACCTATGGCTGGAATGAATCACGAGGAAAAACAGAGTATTGCCAGATTTATTCAAAAGATAAATCAACGCTTGGGCATTACGGTGTTGATGATTGAACATGATATTGGGGTCGTGATGCAGATATCTGATCATATTGTGGTGCTGGATTATGGGAAAAAAATTGCTGATGGAACTGCACAAGACATACAGGCACACCCTGAAGTATTAAGTGCATATCTCGGTTCAAATTTGCTGCATGTTGGTTGAAAACAATTAAAAAACTGAAAAGTATTTAGAGGTTGAATATGTCGTTTTTTATAGATGTGCTTTTGGGTGGAACGCTCGCAGGGGTGATGTATTCCCTTGTCGCCATTGGCTTTGTATTAATTTATCGCGCTTCTGGCGTATTTAACTTTGCGCAAGGCGCTTTGGTGTTGTTCTCTGCATTGACCTTTGTCAACTTGGTTGAGCGTGGAGTGCCATTTGTGGTGGCATTTGCTGTCACCTTATTTGTCATTTTTGTTTTGGTGCTACTTATAGATGCCTTGATTCTCAGGCATTTGGTTAATCGCTCAGTCATTACTTTGTTTATGGCTACACTGGGCTTGAGTTATATCATTGAGGGTCTGGCACAAACGTTATGGGGGACACAAGTTCATGGTCTGGACTTGGGGATTTCCGACTCGCCAATCCATTTTCATGGTGTTTCACTGAGCAAATTTGATCTATTTGCAACAATAATTGCAGGTAGCTTAGTACTCATCCTGTCCTTGTTATTTAGTAAGACTCGTTTTGGTATTGCACTGCGTGCAGTGGCAGATGATCCGTTGGCCGCACAATCAGTCGGCATCAAACTTAATCATATCTGGATTTTGGTCTGGGCAGTTGCAGGTTTTGTGGCACTGGTAGCGGGGCTGCTTTGGGGCGCGCGTTTGGGGGTACAGTTTTCATTATCTCTAGTCGTGCTTAAGGCTTTACCTGTATTGATTATTGGTGGGTTCACTTCTATTACAGGTGCGATTATTGGTGGTCTTGTAATTGGAGCAACAGAGAAACTGGCTGAGATTTATTTAGGTGGAATCATTGGTTCTGGAATTGAGAACTGGTTTCCCTATTTGCTTGCAACATTATTCCTAATGATTCGACCAACAGGTTTGTTTGGTCAGCAAAATGTTACGAGGGTCTAGCCATGTTTCTATTTTCACAGGCAAGACAATTTGTTCAGAATTATCAGGATGAAAAACGTCTTTTTATCCTCAAAGAACATCGAATTTTATTTTGGTTCACGCTCTCGGTTGCATTTCTGTTTGTGCCTTTTGTGGGTTCTGAATATTTATTTAATGCCATTTTAGTGCCTTTTCTGGTTTTAGCATTAGCAGGTTTAGGACTAAATATCCTGACAGGTTATGCAGGACAATTATCTTTAGGTTCGGCTGCATTTATGGCAGTAGGTGCATTTGCAACTTACAACCTTGAATTGCGTATTCCTCAATTTCCATTGTTACTCAACCTTGTCTTAGGCGGTGTGATTGCGAGTATTTTGGGTATATTGGTGGGTTTGCCAAGTTTGAGAATTAAAGGTTTTTATCTCATTGTTTCTACCTTGGCTGCCCAGTTTTTTGTGCCGTGGTTATTTACTCAATACAGCTGGTTTACCCATGAGAACTCATCGGGTGTCATTACTGCACCGCCATTACAGATTGCTGGCATTTCTTTGAATAGCCCTGTTGGTCATTATTTACTAACGCTGAGTGTCGTGGTTTTACTGACATTATTGGCGCGTAATGTTCTCAACAGTCAGTATGGGCGTGCATTTCGAGCTGTGCGTGATATGGAAACTGCTGCAACAACGATTGGCATATCTGTCGGGAAAACCAAGTTAATTGCATTTGCCTTGAGCTCATTTTATTTAGGGGTTGCAGGTTCACTTTGGGCATTTGCTTATCTTGGAACGATTGAGGCAGATGGTCTTGACCTAAGTCGTTCATTTCAAATTCTTTTTATTATTATTATCGGCGGTTTGGGGAGTCTGGCAGGGAGTTTCCTCGGGGCTGCATTTATTGTTTTATTGCCAATAGCTTTAAGCATTTTGGGGACTTTATTGTTTGGTCATAGTCTGGATCAGGCACTTTTGCAAAATCTGCAAAAAATTATTTTTGGTGGACTCATTATTTATTTCTTGATCAAAGAACCTGAGGGTTTAATTCGCCTGTTCAGTATGGCGTATCAGCGAATAAGAAAATGGCCATTACGTTATTAATCCAAAAATTTAACATTTAATCTTGAGGGTAAAATGAAATTTATCAAATCTTTATGGTTTTGGTTGATACTTATAGGGCTAGTTTTAGTACTAATCGTATTTTTAACCACTAACAAAAAGCAGTCAACTCAGCAGGCAGTTACAAGTCAACCTGCAACCGCTGAATCTGCCAAACTATCCGATAGTCGCGAGCAGTATTTTCCATTACAAAGTTACCGTGTCGGGCCATATGCTGCTGGTGGTACGGGATTCTTTGGCGGTTTTATTGACTATATGAAATATATTAATGCGACGGGTGGTGTAAATGGCGTCAAGCTAGTCTGGTCAGAGTGTGAAACAGAATATGTCGTTGAAAAAGGCGTTGAGTGCTATGAACGTTTGAAAAAAGGTTTAAATGGTGCGCCTGCTGCGGCAACTAACCCGCTTTCTGTGGGCATCGCATATGCCACTTTGGAGCGATCAACCAAAGATAAATTACCACTGATTACGATTAATCATGGTCGTACTGATTCTACAGATGGCAGTGTTTTCCCTTATGTATTTCCATTGCAGCTGAATCCATATAGCGAAGTTTCTGCAATTATTAACTATATTGCGCAGCAAAGTGGTGGTCTGGATCACTTGAAATCTAAAAAACTTGTGGTGCTATATCATGGTTCTCCATATGGTAAAGAAACGATTCCAGTCATTGAAATTTTATCTAAAAAATATGGTTTTAGCGTAACCAATATTGAAGTGCCACACCCTGGAAATGAACAGCAATCACAGTGGCTGAAGATTAAACAGATTAATCCTGACTGGGTAATTTTACGTGGCTGGGGTGTGATGAATCCAGTTGCATTAAAAACAGCACAAAAAGTAGGTTATCCAACCAATAAAGTGATTGGCAATATTTGGTCAAATTCTGAAGAAGATGCAGCTCCAGCAGGAGATGCTGCAAAAGGCTTTATTTCGATTACGACTCATCCATCAGGTGCAAATTTCCCTGTGTTACAGGAAATTAAAAAATATGTCATCGATCAGGGGCAATCTGACCTTGCGGATACAAAGCGTTTTGGAACCGTTTACTATAATCTTGGGGTTGTAAATGGGATTTTAAATGTTGAAGCGGTACGCGTAGCACAGGAAAAATTTGGGCATCGACCATTGACTGGTGAGGAAGTTCGCTGGGGCTTTGAGCATTTAAATCTTGATAATACCCGCTTAAAAGCATTGGGTGCGTTAGGTTTGGTACAACCACTGAAACTGTCATGTGCAGATCATGAAGGTGGTGGAGCTGTGCGCTTCCAGCAATGGGATGGTAAAGAATGGAAGGTTATCAGTGATTGGGTTCAGGCAGATCGTCAATTGTTACGCCCGATTATTGAAGAGTCTTCACATAAATATGCAAAAGAGCAAGGTATTACTCCACGTAATTGTGCTGCTGAGCAATAACCTGAGACTCATGCCTGATCATATCTGATGTAGAAGTGTATGTTGTTTATCTCGTCGCCAGTTATATGGCTGTATAAACAACATACGCTGATGTCATTGGAATATGACAGCGTATATCAATCATCACTTAGCTTGTAGGGGAGACTCAATGGCTACATTGCTTGATGTCAAAAATATTGAAGTGGTCTATGACAAAAGCATTCTGGCGGTTAGGCAGGTTAGTCTATCTGTTCCAGAGGGTGCAATCATTGCATTACTTGGTGCCAATGGAGCAGGCAAAAGTACGACGTTAAAAGCGATATCGCAACTGGTTTATGCTGAAAATGGTCAGATCAATCGCGGAGATATTGTTTATCAAGGACAATCAATTCTTGGGCAAAATCCAAGCGAGGTTGTGAAAAAAGGTTTGGTGCAAGTTCTTGAAGGGCGACATATATTTGCCAATTTAACCGTAGATGAAAACCTGCGCACAGGAGGTTTTTTACATCATGCATCTGCGTCGTTATTAAAACAGCAGCTTGATAAAATTTACAGTTACTTTCCAAGGCTGCTAGAAAAAAAGAATACGCTTGCAGGCTATACCTCTGGAGGTGAACAGCAAATGCTGGCAATAGGTCGGGCATTGATGACCAAACCACGACTTATTTTGTTAGATGAACCTTCAATGGGGCTTGCGCCAAAAATAAGCTATGAGATTTTTGAACTGATTGCTTGTTTACGCCGAGAAGAAAAACTCAGTTTTTTGGTTGCAGAACAAAATATTGAATTAGCATACAAGTATACGGATGATGCATATTTGCTTGAAAATGGCCAAGTCAATAGCTTTGGTCAAACACAGGCACTTTATCAAACTGGTGTGATTCAGAATGTTTATCTAGGGCAGCCAACTTCCATTGTATAACTTTATCAATATTAGGCTTATTTCATCCGTCTATTTTGTTTTTCTTATAATGTTTTATTGAACAATATTTCAAGTTTGCTCAAGAAAAAACAAAGAATATGCAGAATATTCTGACAAAAGTTTATTGCTCAACCCTGTATATATTACAGGGTTTTTCTATTTAAAAGAGAAGGGTTTTATTTTTGAATAAATATACGATGTTTAAAAATAAACATATTGTTTGATTCTTAGCTTTCAGATTGTTTGGTTTGCATCATTTATTTTTATTTTTTAAATAAAGTAATAAAAAACAATAACTTAATTTTTGGCATTGACTTTGCAATAGATTAATTACCCAAAATAGTCATTGACTATTTTAAACAATAAACTTTTGAGTTCAGGATTATTAACAGTGAAATTTAATTTGAAAATAACAACGGCAATATTATTAGCAGCTTTTGCATCACAAGCAAAGGCAGTAGATTTGGATGCGGGTGATTATGATGTTGCTCCAGCGGGGACAAATCTAGCTTTGCTGTATTTACAATCTGCAAGTCGTGATGCACTGTATGTAGGAAGTGACAAATTGTCAGGCGACCCGAAACTGGATTCAAATGTTGGGATTGCTCGTTTTGTGCATTATACCGATATTGCAGGTGTACGTGTTGCTCCACAAATTTTAGTGCCATTTGGTGAATTAAAAGCGAAAGGTGATATTTCTGCATTGGGATCAGCCAGTGGGTTAGGAGATATTATTTTGGCTGCTCCTGTGTGGTTGCTCAATAATCCAGAGCATAAGACTTATTTTGGACTTACCCCTTATTTGTATTTACCAACAGGTCATTATGATAAACATGATTCTTTAAATTTTGGTGAGAACCATTACAAACTTGATCTTCAGGCTGCATATAGTCAACGCTTGACAGATAAATGGGCATGGGATGCGGCCGCTGATATTATTTTTTATGGTCAAAATAATGATGCCGTTGGTGGAGGAACTTTAAAACAGAATACAGGTTATCAGCTGCAAACCAATACTCGTTATTTTATTAATGATCGCTTAGATTTACGGGCAGGGCTATCTTATACCGATGCAGGTAATACCAAGCAAAATGGCATTAAGACAGATAGTTATCAGCAAACAAAGTTTTGGGTAGGGACAGCATATTCACCAACCGCAAGCACCAATGTGATTTTAGCGTATGGGCGTGATCTTGGCGTTGAAAACGGTTTTAAAGAAAATAATCGTATTAATGTTCGATTATTAAAAGTATTTTAATCTCTTTAGGCAGGTCAATCTGCCTTGACCTGCCTAAATTAAACTTGTGTTGACCAGAAGCATAACAAGATATTGAATAAACGCAGTAGAAATAAGTATAAGCCAAGAATAAAGAGCGTATTAATATACTCACAATATATAAAGCCGATGGATTTACTTGGTTAATGAATAATTTTGCTTTAACAAATGTGTTTACTTTGGAGGGTGAGCACACTCAGCCTTTGACTGTACGAGCCAAAGCTCTGGTCTTTTATGACCCAGCTTCACAGTCATTATTAAAATTAATTGAACGCCTTGCACCAAGTGATGCCCCTATTCTGATACGCGGTGAAACGGGGACAGGTAAGGAGCTGGTTGCACAGCATATTCATCGTTTAAGTGGAAGAAAAGGTCCATTCCTTGCAGTGAACTGTGGTGCTATCAATGAACAATTAGCTGAAAGTGAATTATTTGGTCATGAAGCAGGGGCATTTACTGGTGCAATCAAACAGCGTAAGGGCTGGTTTGAAGCTGCACATGGCGGAACACTGTTTTTAGATGAAATCGGTGATTTACCCTTGTGTTTGCAGGTCAAACTACTCAGAGTGTTACAAGAAAAAGAAGTCACCCGATTAGGGGCTAGACAAGCTATTCCTGTCGATATTCGATTGGTCACAGCAACCAATATTGATTTGGAGCAAGCTGTACAAGCTGAGCAATTTCGGCAGGATTTACTATTTCGTATTAACATCGCCCAATTAGAACTAAAACCATTACGGGAGCGTAAAGGGGACATTTTACCGCTGTTTGAATATTTTGTTCAGCGTTATTTAACCAAGGTAAGACGTTCTGATAACTTACAGATTTCTGCATCTGCAATTCAGCAATTACTCACATATTTATGGCCTGGTAATATCAGAGAGCTAGAAAATATTGCACATTATGCTGTGCTTGTAACTGAAGGGACGTTAATTCAGGCTGAACATTTAAAATTTAATCAGATATTCAAAAATATGGAGTATCGTTCAGCACAACCTATCACGCATACAGATGATGAGATCAACACGGCATTATCTCCCTATCAGATTATTGAGTCTCAGTTAAAGAAAATCTACGCATCGAGTCAAACCTCTTCTGGTGATTTATGGAATACTTTAGAAAGTATGATCATTGCGACTGCATACTCGTCATCATTTTCTAATCAGGTTAAAACCAGTGAATTACTGGGAATATCTAGAAATGTAGTGCGAACATTATTAAAGCGTCATCATCTTTTACCTCCTTCTATAAAAGAAATAGTTGAATAAGAGAGAAGCGAGGAGTAAATAACTTATAGGTGATAATAAAATCTTAGTCTAGAAACAGATATTATGCTGATCTACTTTTCTAATAAATCAATCAGTTTTTTATGTATTAAAAAGTAAAAAATTTAAAAAATAAATATTATATTGTTTTATATCATACCCAGTTTTTTTAGATTTGATTTTAACTGATATTTTTGAAATTCTATTTTCTTGGTTCAAATAAAAAAGCCCTTACACGATATGTAAGGGCTTTTTAGTATTTGGCGGAAGCGGTGAGATTCGAACTCACGGAGGACTCACACCCTCGTCGGTTTTCAAGACCGGTGCATTAAACCGCTCTGCCACGCTTCCAATGTGCGCTATCATATAAGGAAAAATATGCTTTGACAACTGATTTTAGTGTGAAAACAATTGAGTGGTTAAAATAAGTGCAATTTTGAGAGGTGTATTGGACTTGTAAAATACTCATAGTGAAAACATATCTTATTTATGGCATTTAAATATTTAAAATTATGCTCAGTTGAGCTTAAATTTTTATATATCAATGCTTACAATGCCCGCTTATGCAGTGTTTGTTATTGTGGTCAAAAGAGCATGACAAATGCGAATGCTCGGAAAGTTGGAATGTGTTATGGATCGGAAATTATTAACTGCTGAAGGCTATCAGCGCTTGCAAGATGAGCTGAATTATTTGCTACGACAGGAACGACCAGAAATTACTAAAATCGTGTCATGGGCAGCCAGCTTGGGTGATCGTTCAGAAAATGCCGATTATCAT